>CAYVOY010000296.1:0-1518 GCA_964453395.1 uncultured Anaerolineaceae bacterium | reverse complement strand
GATGTCCATCGGGCAAAGCACAATGCAAAACAGCCCCTTGCAGATTGCCAACTTCATCGCTGCGGTCGGTAATGGCGGCACTTTGCATCGCCCAACCGTTGTTGAACGAATTGGTTTGACCGGGCAAGACCCAGTCTATCAATTTGAAGCGGAAGAAATAGGAAAATTACCGGTATCTGAAGAAAACCTGAAAGCGATTCAGGATGCAATGGTCATGGTGATTCGCAACCCAAGCGGTACTGCGAACTACCAATTCCCTAACAATTACCCCTGGAATGTCGCCGGGAAAACCGGAACGTCGGAAAATTCACTCGGCACACCGCATGCCTGGTTTGGCGGATATACTTTTGAAGAAAATCCTGATAAACCCGATATTGCTGTCGCAATTATTTTGGAAAATGCCGGCGAAGGCTCAGAAATGGCAGCCCCACTCTTCAGAAGAATTGTTTCGCTCTATTTCTCGAACATGGAAAATGCCGGTGGTGTGATGCCTTGGGAATCTGCTGCTTATATTCCCGCCCGACCGGAAGAGGACTAAGCCCATTGACTGAGCTTTTGGAAGGATTGGTAATTCGCACTCAAGCGGGCTATCAGGACGTGCGAACTGAGCAGGGCGATTTCCGTTGTCGTTTGCGCGGCAGGTTGCGCAGAGGTCGAGCGGAAGGCGATCTGGTTGCAGTCGGCGATCGGGTGCTGATTGAACCACAGGAAGACATGACCGGCAGCATCGCTGAGGTTTTGCCCCGAAAGAGCATTTTTTCCCGGAAATTGAGCGGCGTAAACTATGACTATCAACAGATCATTTTGGCAAATGCCGATTTGGCCATGCTGGTTTTCGCTTGCACTAACCCCGAGCCAAAACGCAGAATGTTAGACCGTTTTTTGGTGGTTACCGAGCGGGCTAAAATTCCGGCGGTGATTGTTGTCAACAAAATCGATCTCTTGGGTTTGGAAAAAGCTATAGAAATTTTCCAACTTTATGAGGATATCGGTTACAAAATAGTTTATGCTTCTGCAAAAACGGGGGAAGGCGTCGCAGAAATGCGAAAAGAGCTTTCTGGAAAGCTGACCACATTGGCAGGACCATCGGGTGTCGGGAAATCGAGTTTGATTAACCAAATTCTCCCCGATGCTGAATTATTAACCTCCAGAGTAGGGAAAGAATCCGGCAAAGGCCGGCACACCACCCAGGTTCGCCAGCTTTATGCCCTGCCTGAAGGCGGATATGTTGCCGATGTGCCCGGTTTGCGGACTCTGGCGCTTTGGGATATTGAGCCGGAAGAGCTGGACGCTTATTTTGTCGAAATTGCACCGCTTGTGCCGGATTGTCAGTTTAACGATTGCAGCCACTCGCATGAACCGGGTTGTGCTGTACGAAAAGCGGTTGAAAATGGAAAAATTCATCCGGAGCGCTACGATTCTTATTGTAAATTGCGCTTTGGCGGTAAAGAGATTGAGGACGAAGAATGAAACTAAGGAAATTCACACTTTTTATGCTGGCTTTTAGCTTATTGCTGG
>CAYVOY010000295.1:0-1549 GCA_964453395.1 uncultured Anaerolineaceae bacterium | reverse complement strand
AGTCCGGGTCGTCAACAAAAAATCGGACAAAAACTTAAGGGACACTAATTCTGTTTTCCGCTCCCTGCATCCCGTTTCCTGACTAATTTCCATTTTCCTCCCCAAAAACAGGCTAATTCCTTTATAATTCCAAAGACATACTCAGAGGAGAATTTTGTGGAATTTATTCAAGAAGCTTTTAGTAACCCAGCCTTGTTGGTATCCGTTGTACTGACTTTTGGTGTTATTTTAGTCAATGGCTGGACAGACGCACCTAACGCTATCGCCACATCTATTTCTACCCGTGCGATAAAGCCAAGGAATGCCATCATTCTGGCGGCAATATTCAACTTTTTGGGCGTATTTGTGATGACGATGATCAACAGAAGTGTTGCAATGACGATCAGCAACATGGTTGATTTTGGCACAGATCCAAAAGTAAGCTCGCTTGCCCTGAGTGGGGCCCTCGCTTCAATTGTTATTTGGGCGACGGCTGCATCTTATTTTGGAATCCCGACTTCTGAAAGCCATGCTTTGATTGCCGGTTTAACCGGTGCGGCGGTTGCTTATCATAATAGTTTTGCAGGCGTAAATGGCGCGGAATGGGTGAAGGTCTTGCTTGGACTTGTCCTTTCGACTGTCGGCGGTTTTGGTTTGGGTTGGCTGATTAGTAAATTGGTTCAAACAATATTTAAGCATAGTGACAGACGCAAGACGAATAAGTTTTTCAAAAGAGCCCAGGTTGGCGGTGCGGCTGCCATGGCTTTTATGCATGGTGCGCAGGATGGGCAAAAGTTTATCGGCGTCTTCCTGATTGGTATTGCGCTGGCGCAGGGGAAAGCCGGTGCAGGAACCTTTGACATTCCGATTGGATTAATGGTTCTTTGTTCAGCTGTGATGGCTTTGGGAACCTCAATTGGCGGTTATCGAATTATCAAAGCGGTTGGCATGGATATGGTCAAGCTGGAAGCTCATCAGGGCTTTAGCGCCGATATTGCGGCAGCGATTTCTTTGTTGATTGCTTCTTTGTGGAACGGTTTACCTGTTTCGACTACTCACACCAAAACGACCGCCATTATGGGGGTTGGCGCTGCAAAAAGATTTAGCTCGGTTAACTGGGGGGTGGTTCGGGAAATGGTGCTTGCCTGGGTTTTGACTTTTCCGGGTTGTGGCTTGTTGGGCTACGTTATTACCCGACTTATGATTCACGTTTTTGCTTAAAGGAGAAATATGGCTAAAAAAGACAATAATTACTTCAAAATGTTTATTGATATCTCAGATGATGCAATTGAGGCTGCTTACTTATTAGAAAAGACGGTCAAAAATTATGACCCAGAACTGATTGAAGAACAGAACACACTTATGCATGCCATCGAACATGCCGGGGATGAGAAAAAGCATGAAATGAGAAGGCATCTGATTTCTGAATTTATCACCCCAATTGAAAGGGAGGATATTGACGTCCTTTCTCATTCCCTCGATAATGTTTTGGACACGATTGAAGAAGTTTATCAAATGTTCTACATGTACAATGTCCAAAAAATGCGCCCCGAAGCAGTAGCTTTTGTCG
>CAYVOY010000294.1:0-1561 GCA_964453395.1 uncultured Anaerolineaceae bacterium | reverse complement strand
CATCTGTTTTTTGTGCAATCGGGTCAACATAAATCATCCCGTGCCAAATCGAGCGTCCATCATGCGAAGCAACGCTCTTATAGAGCAAATCGCTGACGGTATCATGCGCCCAATGATTTTGACGTGTATCCAGATTGATTAATTGCTTTTCCGTTGGGAACATCGCCCCGTTCAGCTTGGCATTACTGCCTCGGCCTTCCAGCTCAACTTTGATGAAGTTCTTGCTTAATTTCGTTCCAATCGCAGCAAGATTCCATTCCAATTGAGCGTCAGATCCTAAAAAGGCTGTTTCGTGGCTGATATTCCATTCGCTCAAACTAAACTGCTGGCGCTCATCAAGGTGCAAGTTTGCCCTGTCGCCGAGATGCGCCTGTAAGACTGCCGCATTAAAACCAGATTCGAGCGTATCATCGCTCAACCAGCCAAGTTCTAAATTGATACTGGAACCTTCTTCCAACCAGACAATATTCCTTGTGAATGCGGAGCGGTTTTCGAGGTCAACTTTTACCAGCAACTGCAAAAGGCCTTCAACCATCACACCACGCGGAACATAAACAAAGACGCCGTCATTAGCCAACGCATAGACCAAAGCTGCAAAAATGCCCTCATTGATCAGCTTGTCTTCTTTCAAGAAGCGAATTGCCAACTCTCGATTGGAGCGCAGAAGTTCACGCCAGGTTGAAACAATCACACCCTTCGGCAATTCACTGCTCAGCTCTGATTGTTCAGCCAGATTGGGATAATATTTCGTTTCCAATTGAAATGGGCTTTTATCAATGTCGAGCAAAAGGCTATCAAAATCCAGCTCTTTCAAACTCATCCAGCGCCAGTTTTCATCCTTTCGATCTGGAAAACCGGTTTCGTTGGCTATTTTCCAGGCATTTTCTAACTCACCTCGGATTTCACCTGGCATCAATTCAAGGTTTTTTTCAAAAGCTTTTTTCCAGCTATCCGGAAGGTCAACAGAGGAAAAAATTTGATTTGGGTTTATTTCGCTCTTTGCCATCTTAACCTACCGATCCAACCATTTGCAATTGAATAAGTTTATTCATTTCAACGGCATATTCCATCGGCAATTCCTTCACCAAAGGTTCAATAAAACCGGAAACAATCATTGTCGTCGCTTCTTCTTCGCTCAAACCGCGGCTGGTCAGGTAAAAAAGCTGTTCCTCGCCGACTTTGCTAACCGATGCCTCGTGCCCAATCATGACATCCTGAGAATTGTTGTCAATCGTTGGCCAGGTGTCGGTTCGCGATTCTGGGTCAAGCAATAGCGCATCACAAACCACATTCGATTTCACGCCCTTCAAACCACCGGCAACTTTCACCAAACCGCGATAAGAAGATTGTCCGTTTCCACGAGAGATTGATTTCGAGGTAATCTTGCTGGTGGTGTTATCGGCAAAATGAACCATCTTTGAACCGGCATCCTGAATTTGGTCAGGACCGGCAAAAGCGACCGATAGCATTTCGCCGTGAGCGCCCTCGCCTCTTAAGAAGCAAGAGGGATATTTCATGGTTACTTTTGAGCCCATATTTGCATCGACCCATTCCATCGTTC
>CAYVOY010000293.1:0-1604 GCA_964453395.1 uncultured Anaerolineaceae bacterium | reverse complement strand
GAAAAGGCCTGCCTTTTCCAGGATAGCGCGGGCGCTATCCCTCCGAGAGGTTCTTTTAATTTACAATTCTTCACTCATTTGTACACGAACGGAAAACTCAAACCGCCTACTTTGCATTGGGTGCAATCCGCAAAAAGCATTGACGGATTTGTTATACGTATTTTATAATATAGGTAAGTATTTTTTATTCCCAAACCAGGAGAAACGCTATGAATCAACGCAATTTTATTATAATACTTGTACTTATCGCCGCCGTGCTTGGCGGATGGATGTTTTATTCTTCTCAACAGGCGGTTCAAGCCGAACCTGTCAAAGAAATTACTACCAAATACTGGAATTCGGGTCATGCTGACGCAGAATCCGAAGCTTTTACGTTTTGGAACGAAGACGATCCAGCCGAAGTGCCGACTTATTGTTCCAAATGTCACAGCAATGCCGGTTTTGTAGATTTTGTCGGTGCCGATGGCTCTGAAGCTGGAAGGGTTGACAAGCCCGGTAAGATCAATGACCCGATCAATTGTACAGCCTGCCATAGTGATGAAGCCCATGCGCTTGATTCCGTCACTTTGCCTTCCGGCGTAGAAATCAGCGGAACTGCTAAAAACTCGGTTTGTATGACCTGCCACAGCGGTCTGACCGCCGGTAGCGCCATTGACAACGCGAATGCAGACAAAGATCAGGACACGCCCATCCCCGATTCAGCCATGGTTACTCCTCATTATTTCCACGCTGCCTCAGTGAATCAGGGTGCCGACGGTGCAGTCGGTTATCAATATGAAGGCAAAGAATATGTCGGCGCTTTCAAACACGCCAAAGGCGTTGAAACTTGTACAAGCTGCCACGACCCGCACAGTCTGCACATCCAGGCAGTCCCGAATTCGGATGCCAACCTTTGTTCAACCTGCCATTCCAATGTCAGCGGTTGGGCTGATTACAAAAAAGTCACCATGTCAAACACAGATTATGACGGCGACGGTGTTGTTGAATCGGCTTATGATGAAATTGAGGGAATGAAAGCTGTTTTGCTTGACGCAATGAATAAATATTCGATTGCCGTCACCGGTAACGGCTTTGGCTTGAAACTCGACGCTTACCCCTATTCCTTCATTGACACCAATCAGGATGGCGTAATCGACGAGAGCGAAGGCATCTTCCCGAATCAATACACAACCTTCAGCCCTCGCTTGCTGAAAGCGGTCTACAACTTTATGTTTGTCCAAAAAGAGCCGGGTGCCTATGTTCATAACGCAGACTATGCCTTGCAACTCTTGTATGATTCAATTGATGACCTCAGCCAAGTCAGCGGTTTGACCACCGAAGGACTGACCCGACCCTAATTTGGGCTAAAGGAAGCAAAGGCGGAACTTATGGACCCAAAAAAGAAAAGAATAATTTTTTATACAATTTACATTACGCTGGTTTTACTGCCGGCTGTGGCAATGCTCGTTTCCGGCGACCTCCATCGTGGCGGTCCTCGTGATTTTTCTGTTCTGCTTGGCTTTTTGGGCATGTCTCTGGCTGGAATTCAACTGATTTCAATCGGGCGTATTCGTTGGCTGGCAGATGCATTGGATATGGACAAAGTCTATCGCAATCACCATTGG
>CAYVOY010000292.1:0-1616 GCA_964453395.1 uncultured Anaerolineaceae bacterium | reverse complement strand
GTGCACCTTTTGCAAATCGGGCATAGCGAGAATGGCGAGGCAAGCGAGGATGTGGTCGATTCTTCCACCGGATGTGCCGGTGATGAGAATCTCGCTAAAACCACGCTTGAGGGCTTCGAGGGCCGCTAATTCAAGGTCAGACTCGTCTTTTTCAACCGGGAAGCACAAAATTTCTACGCCAGCCGCTTCAGCTTTTTGCAGGTCTGAACTATTGACGGAATCGAGATCGCCAATCAGCAAGTTTGGGGTGAGATTGAGCTGCTCCAAGTGACGCAATCCACCGTCAACGGCGATGAGGTAGTCGTTTGAATTGATTTCGAGTGCGGTACCTTTTGCTATATCGCCATTGGCAAAGAGAATTGCACGTTTAACATTTTCCATAAAATAAACCCTCCGCTGGGGAGGGTTGCTTAAATGGTGCTTTGCATCCCTCCGCCGGCATTATCCGGATCAGGTGTGCGGGTCGGACGTCATTGTCCCTCTCAGCCTTGCGGCTCCCCGTGAAATTTATACGCAAATAATAACACAAGAGCTGAATGAAGTACAATTTTGGTTCAAGCTTAGGGTCAAAACCCAAGCATTGGCAGATCAAAACCATATTTTGACGAGAAGGAATCTTATGATTAGCAAAGAAGACTATAAGAGTTTGTTTAGTACTTGGGAAAGAGTTCTGGATATGCAAACAAAAGATTTAGGCCAGGATGATTTACTGATTCAGCCTCAGCCGGGTGGAAATTGTATGCTCTGGGTTTTGGGGCATATCGTAAACAGTCTGGGCGAAGTTGTCAATGAGCTTGGTGGTGGTCTTACTCCGGCAACAGTCAAAACTTACGATCGCTTTGCTCCCGGCAGCGAACCTGTTTTAGGATATGAGAAAGATTTACCGGAGCTTGAGAAGATCAAAGAAGATTTTGTGACGCTAAGCAAAATCGCCATTCAGGCACTGGATGAGATGAGCGAGGAATTCTTCGCCCAAGAAGCCGGCCATGGCCAAACTAACGGGGGAAGCCTGTTGTTTTCAGCTTTTCATCTGTCTTATCATATTGGACAGTTGGAATACCTCCGCAACCTGGCAGGTAAAACGGAAAAGGTGATTTAAGACTTCAATTCTCTTCTGAATTTAGGGGTAGATAAAAACAAAACTGAATTAAAGTGTGCGGAAAATGATGCTACATATTCTGTTATCACGATTAGATTAGATAAAAATTTTAAGTCTGGAAAAGCTGGGAAATGCGCCAGTCAATCAAATGATTGGTGGCTAAAGTGGGCCCTCAGTTCGACCAGGATTTATTGCCCGCTCCCTGTTACCTGCTCCCCGCTCTCTGCTCTATGTTTTCCCCGGCTTTTGCAATCGTTGCTATAATAAGCCGATGAGGAAAAAATGAAAAAAGTTGATATCACTTTGCTCCCAAACCTAATCGATATTATTAAGTACGAGGCAAAATGAGCATCGTTTTCCTCGGCTTGGGAAGCAATATGGGCGATCGCAAGGCGAATCTTGCGAAGGCAGTTGCAATCTTAAGCCAAAAAATGAGGCTGCTCAGGCAATCCTCCCTCTACGAAACCGCTGCCTGGGGCTATACTGAACAAGCGGACTTTTTGAATCAGGTGGTTCA
>CAYVOY010000291.1:0-1623 GCA_964453395.1 uncultured Anaerolineaceae bacterium | reverse complement strand
CGGCCTTTCAAAAGAAATGTTTGGGCAAAATGGGCGACGTCGCCGGCGAAGGCCGGACCGTCCTCTTTGTCAGCCACAATATGGCGGCAATTGAGCAGCTTTGTAGCAGGGGTTTAATTTTGCATCAGGGAAAATTGCTCAATCAATCAGAAAATATCCCTGCGTTGATTAAAGAATATTTGCAAGCGAGCAGTGATGAAAACACTAAATCAATTTGGCAGGCAAATGAGAATACGCCAAAAAGCACAGTTTTTAAACCTGAAAAAATGAGCCTGGTGAATCAACTTGGTGAGGATCAGCACCTGGCTATTCGAAATGACGAACAAGTTTTCTTGCAGATTTTGGCCGACATTCAGGAATCAGATAACTCCTTATTGCTAACCTATCGCTTGTATGACGATTTGCATCGATTATTGTTTCTTTCTTCCAGCATAGATAGCAGGGAAGAAAGTTGGCCTAAATTCTCGAAAGGCAAAAATAAGATTTTGGTGCCAATTCCTTCACAGCTATTGAATGAGGGTAAATATACAATCGAATTACACGCCCAATTGCGAACGAGTGCTTTTTCCAAGACGGTTTTGATTGGAGAGGACGAGGTAAAAATTTTATTTAGTATTAGCGGTGGTTTGAGTGAATCACCAATTTGGACGAGTAAACGTTCTGGTATCCTTGCACCAGTTTTGCAATGGAATAACGAAGTGGAGAGGGAAGATTATGCTGCTAAAGAATAAGACGGTTTTAGTGACTGGAGGCGCCGGTTTCATTGGCTCAAATTTAGTAAAACGCTTAGTAAAGGAAGGCGCGGAGGTATCGGTTGTTGATAATCTCTGGCGTGGTAGCCTGGATAACTTGATGGAAGAAGGCAAACCGGTTATCGATTTTGAGAATCGTTTTATTTTGAAAGATTTGACAGATTTTGGCTCAGCCTTAGAAGTGGTGCGAGGATTTGACTACGTCTATCACCTCGCAGACATTGTTGCTGGGATTGCCTTCACATTTGAAAATGAGCATTACATCTTTCGGCAAAATATGTTGATTAATTCGAATGTGATTCAAGCTTGTCTTACCAATGGAATCAAAAATTTGATTTATGTTGGAACCGCCTGCAGTTACCCGAATTCTTTGCAAATGCAAGAAACGATTGTAAGGCTGGTCGAAGACCAGGTTTATCCGGCAGAGCCCGAAAGCGGTTACGGCTGGAGCAAACTTATGGGCGAATATGAATGTGAACTCGCCCAAAAATCAGGAATGAACGTAGGGCTTTTGCGTTTTCATAATGTTTATGGTCCCGGTGTTTCATTTGACGAAAAACGCTCACAGGTTATCCCGGCTCTGATCTTGAAGGTGATTAATGCACCGGAACAACCATTTGTGGTTTGGGGCTCCGGCAATCAATATCGCGATTTTGTCTATATTGATGATGTTGTCGAAGCGCTACTTTTGGTCGCAGAAAAGGGGATGAACCGGGGAGTGATTCAGATTGGCTCAGAAGAAGCAGTCAGCATTCGAGATTTAGCATTTATGCTGGTGGAAATGAGCGGCAAGGATCTGCAACCAGAGTTTGATTTAAGTAAACCGGAAGGGGATCGAGGCAGAATTGCCGATTGCAGTAAAGCCCGCCAG
>CAYVOY010000290.1:0-1648 GCA_964453395.1 uncultured Anaerolineaceae bacterium | reverse complement strand
AATGAGAAACTCAGGAGAAGTTAAGAACGCACCAAAATTAAAAAGTGGTCTTTAAAATAAAAAAGCTGGCTCAAAAAGCCAGCTTTATCTAATTCCTATGATTACTATTTTACTAGTCCAGGACCTTTACATCGTGTGCCTGGGGGCCTTTGGGACCGTCTTCAACACTGAATTCAACGCTTTGATCTTCTTTCAATGAACGAAAACCATCGCCTGTGATTGCGCTATAATGCACGAATACATCTTTGTCATTGGATTTGCGGGCGATAAAACCGTAGCCTTTTTCACCATTAAACCATTTGACTGTTCCAACTTCTCTTTCTGCCATGCTTGTACTACTTCCTCTCTTGAGTAAATAAAAAAATATTTGTTTTGGTGTTTACACCGATTTGGGAAAATTCGTTCATAAACTGCCTCAACGAATTAACTTTACTATAAATTGAGTATGGTGTCAATACTATTTTACAAAAATTAGCATGTATACTCATTTCTTTTTCTTCCCTTCAACAAGCTCAATAATGCCATACATAAGCAAGAGGTATGCAACACCTTCATCAAGATTGCCGATAAACGGGAGATTATCAGGGATAAATTCAAAGATACCCATAGTTGGGTTTAAAACGTAAAATAAACCAACAACAGCCAAGACAAGAACTACCCAGCGAGGAAAACCTCTGGATGAGAGCGGTCTAAAAAAATCTGAACGAGCTGTTTCATTAGATGAGACGGGGGTGGGGCCGATGTCAATAATTTTTGGGTCTTTCATTTATTTCCTGCACTGCTATTATACACTAAAAAAACTGTGGCAGGTAATCTTTATACGAATTCAAGATTTCTTGCAGAACCTTTTCTGCCATGTCGAGGTCATCAATCACCGGGTCAAGCAAAAGGCTCTGCATTGCCAGTTGTCGATCACCGTGAACAACGGCGTCGATGCTCAGTTGGGATGTGGCGACTTCGCGTTGAAGTAAGGCAAGGATCCCCTTCGGAAGTTCATATTTGCGTTCTGCTGTGAAGCCCGATTTGTTGACCCGAGCCGGAAATTCAACAATTGCGTTATCAGGCAATCCGGGGATTGTGCCATCGTTTGGAAGGTTGACAGCTTCCCAAACTTTACTGTCATCATGGAGCATCGATTCAATAATTTCAATTGCCCCTTCAGAATGAGTATGGCTGTAATTTTCAATATGCTCTTTGTTTTGCACATCCCGGGCGACTGTTTGCCAGAGTTCTTCCCGGTTATGTTCGAAGTAATTCCAATCGTAGAGGTCAAGGTCATATTTTAGCCAGGGTTGGGTATTGTTATTACTCATCCAGGGCAAATATTCGCAAAGATGCTCATCGCCGGGGATAGGGAAAAGCCCAAAATCGTCGAAAATTCTTTGGGTAAGCGGTTCGAAATCGGGGGAAAGTTCTCGCCAGCGTTTACGGAAGAGCGGGTAGAGATCTTCTCCGGTTTTACGATCGCGAAGGTCGAGCATCCAGGTGTAATGGTTCAAACCGGCAGCGGTGATTTTGAAAAACTGCTGCCCTTGTTGACCCATTTCATCATGTGATTTGGCATTTTTAGGGTCAGCGTGAGAGCTCAAGAAGTCGTCAGCAAATTCGATTGGATAATCTTTCGCCAAAGCTTTGGCAACCATCGCAT
>CAYVOY010000289.1:0-1679 GCA_964453395.1 uncultured Anaerolineaceae bacterium | reverse complement strand
CGGTCAGCAAGTTCCAGGGTGCATAAATTATCGGCGAACTGCTGCCCTGAAAGTAGGAACCAATAACTTTGAAATCGTGAACAGCGTCTTGAACTCCAAATTTTTCATCGGGAACAAAGATTCCAAGCCGAATTGTGTCGCCTAAGCTAATGCCTGATTCTGTCATCAAACGATCGGGCAGGACTACAAACTGTTCAGGGCGCTGAAAATCTTCGTCGCTATAGCCTTCTAACCAGCTAATCTTACTATCGCGGAATTTAATCGCTTCGCTGGTCCGGGTGATGCTATCGGTAAAAGCAATGGCGGGTTTTCGTTTGACGAGCTGAGTTTTCCAATCAAAGCCCATCGATTGAGCAGTGCTTGAGGATTTGCTCAATGGGGCATTCTCAAGCGGTAAATTTGGCGTACCGGGACTGCCGTCGGCATGTTCAACCAAGCCAATGGTTTCGTAATGGAGATACCTGGTGAGTAAAATCTCCTTGATGGCGGTGTTTTCCGCTTCTAAGCCTTCTCGGACATCTCGAATTTGTTCCCCGGTGGCTGGGTATGCCCACATCATCCAATCTTGTCGGGCTTGAACCTGATTATCAAGCAATCGCCAAATGTCTGTTTGAAAACGCAAGGGAATTTGTCGATTTTGACCCAAAATGGTGGTCATGTAAGCGGTGGTTGGCAGGCGGTCGTAGATGGTTTCTGCCGCTTCGTCCTGCTCTGCGGCTGAAACGCCGATGATGAGGATGAAAGCTCCTAAAAGTGCGACTGCGAAGGGGACAATCAGACTGTTGAAGAAATTGCGTTTGATTGATCGGGCGGCAAAGCGCAAACTCAAACCGGGCATCCAGGCGAAGTCCATCGGCTTGGTGCTTTCGGTTTTAGGTGCTATGACCGTTGCGGCTTTTTTGCGTTTGGGCTTTTTTAGGGTAAGCAAGGAAGCGGCAAAGGTGATAATAAAAACGAAAACAATCACAGCCCCTGCAGTTGCATAACGGACCCAAGGCGCGGTTCGCAATTCGGGCTTGAACTCAATTTGGACCCCGAGCGCGCGTTCGCTGAAGCGCAAATCTTGCATAACGCCGCCTTGCAAAGTTTCCCAAACGGCTTCGGTAACCTTAGCATCAAGCTGTGTTGCCAAGACAATCCCCAGAGCAGCGGCCAGGATGGCGATAATCATAATGCCGAAAATTAGGTAAGAAATGGTTCTGCTTCTTCCTGTGCCGAGTTTCATCATCACATCGGCTGTTTCGCGTTGACGTAAGATGAAAAGATAGGCGAAGAGACAAATAACGGCAATCCCTGCTGCTGCGCTGGCGACGGTCATATAAAGTGAGCGTTCACGCAGTTTTAGAATTGGGACAACCGCAGTTGCATAGCCCTGGTCTTCTACCTGAAGCCCAACCATTTGAGGGATTTGCATTTTTGCAAAAGATATATAATCGTCCGCCAGGTCATTCTGAACCCGCAGGCGCAAAAAATCGTAATCATCCGGAGCTTTATCTAACCAATCCGGATAAGTCATAAAAATGGTCTGGGTGATATCGGTGCTGATGTGCAAAATGCCGCCAATTCGGCAGCCGTCTTGGTTGATGAAGCCTTTTTCAGCGCTATAGCTGTGGAGCGGATCGCCCTTTGGGTCGTAATGGAATGCCAAATTCCAGTGATCGCCCGGATGAAGGTCAAAA
>CAYVOY010000288.1:0-1720 GCA_964453395.1 uncultured Anaerolineaceae bacterium | reverse complement strand
CACTACAGGACTCAATCCAATTTTGTGTCAGGATAATGATTTTTGATACTGTGTCACTTTTAACTTGCCTTAGAAGAAGGTATTGATTGAGAGGCTGTCATTTGAAAATTCCTCTGTGTTGTTTTTTAACAATCTCAATTATGGCAAGAACCCTATTCTTTTTCTATTTTTAGTCAACTTTGAAACAGTAACGGACGGTACATAGCCGTTGATATTTAGGTCAACTACAGTTAGAATTCGTGTTCTTGATTGGATGAAATTAAGAAGACAGCATTTTTGTGCTGTACAAATACGACAAAGAAAGGACTGGACATTATGAAAATCGGTATGTTTTCAGACACATATGATCCACAGATAAATGGTGTTGCCAGTTCTGTAAAAATATTAAAAAATAATCTTGAATTATTGGGACATGAGGTTTACGTTTTCACCACCACCGACCCAAAAGCTCAAAAGGGCGAAAAAAATGTATACCGTATGCCCAGCGTACAAGTTACCGTTGACAATCGGCTTAGCGTTTTTATACCTCCAGAAATCATTGGAAAAATCTGGGACTTAGACCTTGACGTAGTTCATACTCACACGGAGTTTACAGTCGGCAGTTTGGGATGGGGAGTGGCAAAGATGTATGGCTTGCCGCAGGTTCATACCATGCATACAATCTATGAAGATTATACGCACTTCGTTGTCAAAAGTGATGCCCTCAACACTATTGCGAAACCGGCGGCAAGGCTTTTAACGAGGAGTTTTAGCAATTCGGCGAACAAAGTGATTGTTCCCACCAATAAAATAAAGGATTTGCTTCTCAGCTATGGGGGGAAAAGCCCAATGGCAATCATTCCGACAGGAATTGAATTGGATATGTTTAGTAACAAAAATGATAGTGTGGATAGTCGTTCAAGCTTGCGTGAGCAATATGGGATTGCCCCCGCCGACAAAGTGCTATTATTTTTAGGTCGGATTTCAAAGGAAAAAAATATTGATGAGTTTTTGAATGTACTTGCAGGCTACCTGCCGCAAAAGCCAAACGTAAAGTTCCTTTTAGTGGGTGGTGGTTCGGAAGTGGACGAACTAAAGCAGCTTAGCAATGAATTGGGAATTTCGGAGCAAGTCATCTTTGCAGGTAAAAAGCCGTGGGACGAGATTGGCCGTTACTATCATATGGGCGACATTTTCATCAACGCCTCACAGAGCGAAACACAAGGCTTGACCTATATTGAAGCGCTTGCCTCAGGCATGCCTGTCGTTGCCAAAGCTGACCGCGTTTTAGACGATGTGTTAATTGAGGGGAAGAACGGCTTTACATTTACCGATAAAACCAGCCTGTTGAGTGCATTGGATACACTGTTGAACGATGATTCGCTTCGCCATGAAATGGGGATTGCGGCTGCGAAATCTGTTGAAAAGTTTACCGGTGCACATTATGCAAGAGCGGTATCAGACCTTTACAGTGAAATCACCAGCGATTGGAAATATCCATACAGGGAGTATAAAAAACCTTCCGGTGATATGGATTAAGTTGTTATTGCAATTAAAAGAAAGGAAAGCTGACTGCTTTCCTTTCTTATTTACCTTGTTGTGATGTTCATATAGTGCTTGTATAAAACGCCAAAAAAGAGATCGTCAAAGGAGGGGTTCCACGGCTTATTTTTCCCGCAAAAATGTAAGATAGCGGTATTCTGCATAACCCAATTCATATTATGCTTGCCTGTGCTTCTGA
>CAYVOY010000287.1:0-1725 GCA_964453395.1 uncultured Anaerolineaceae bacterium | reverse complement strand
GAATCGAGTTTTTCGGTCCAGGTCAAAAGGCGGTCAATCGGAAAAGCGGTTACGTCGATGATGTTTTTATCGTCGATGGTTACGCCCAGCGCTTCTTTGCGCAAGCGTTTGCCGTCACATTCCGGGCAGGGTGTTTGTGTGATGTAAGAATTTAGCTTCATTCGCACCCAATCGGACTGGGTTTCCTGGTAGCGGCGCTGCAAATTGTTTACCACGCCTTCAAAAGCAACCTTAAAAGTGCCGGTGCGATTGTTGCGTCCTTGATAAGTGACCGATATTTCCTTGCCGTTTGTTCCGTAGAGAATCATCTCCTGGACTTTTTTGCTCAATTTTTCAAAAGGCGTCTCGAGGCTAAATTTATATTCTGCAGCCAAAGCCTGAAGCATTTGCCAATGAATTCCGCCTTCTTCTTTTTCTTCCCAATCGGATGTTTTAATCGCTCCATCCTGGATTGAAAGGCTCGGATCGGGAATGACCAGTTTGGGGTCGATTTCTTCCTTATAACCCAAGCCCTGGCAAACCGGGCAAGCGCCATGCGGTGTGTTGAAGGAGAAAGTCCGCGGTTCGATTTCTATCAGAATGGAACCATGCTCCGGACAGGCTAAATTTTCGGAAAATTGCCGGTCTTCAGGCGGATCGAGGCTAAGATTTTGGATAGTTAGATAGCCTTCACCAATTCTCAGAGCGGTTTCAACAGAATCGGTCAGACGGGCAATCGCGTTCAGACGATCTTCTTCATTTTCGGGACTGTGGATGACGATTCGGTCAACCACAGCCTCGATGGTGTGTTTTTTATAGCGGTCGAGGTCAATTTCTTCATCCAGGGAATAAACCGCGCCATTCACCCGAACACGGGTGAAACCCTGTTTGGTAATTTCTTTGAAAAGCGCCTGATAGGTGCCCTTCCGTTCGCGAACCATTGGCGCCAGGATTAACAGACGGGAGCCGTCCGGCATCGCCATGATTGTATCCACAATTTCTTGTGCGCTTTGTTTTTGGACCAAACGACCACAAATTGGACAATGCGGAACGCCAACCCGGGCATAAAGCAAACGAAGATAATCGAAAATTTCGGTAACCGTGCCGACGGTTGAGCGGGGATTGTTGGAGGTTGATTTTTGGTCAATTGAAACGGAAGGCGAAAGCCCTTCGATTGAATCGACATCCGGCTTGTTCATTTGCCCTAAAAATTGGCGGGCGTAGGATGAAAGCGATTCAACGTAGCGACGTTGACCCTCGGCAAAAATTGTATCGAAGGCCAGCGAGCTCTTGCCCGAACCGGAAATACCGGTCAAAACAACCAGCTTATCGCGCGGGATTTCGACGTTGATATTCTTTAAATTATGTTCACGCGCACCAATAATGCGCAAATTATCCTGACTCATTTGTGCTTACTCCAAACAATAATTATATCAAATGTTCTATAGGATTTACCAAAAAACGTTCAGGCTTGGGCGATTATTATGCTGAATTTCATTGGGAATCTGTCTGCTCTTAGCAAGTTTCAGGGCTGCTTCTTTTTGGCGTCAACAATTGCTTCGGTAATTAACCAGGTGATGGCGCCACCCAATAAGACGGACATACTGGCGACAAGAATCGCGCCGATTTCGCGTCTAAATTTGAAGACTTCCGATTTTTTCAAGCGTGATTTCAATTCTTCCACAAAGATTCCATCGGGGATATGCCCGCGGAATTGTGTGGCTAATTGCTCTTCAAATCTGGTTA
>CAYVOY010000286.1:0-1754 GCA_964453395.1 uncultured Anaerolineaceae bacterium | reverse complement strand
AGGCTCGATTGACAATTGGGGGCATATCGGAGGCTTACTTGCCGGCGCATTTTTCGCCTTTTTAGCCGGAACCCGTTGGTCGATTGACCGGGAAAAAGGCTTTGTGGACCAACGAACATGGAAAGATGCAATCTTAGCTTTTATTCTGGTCTTTATTGCTTTTTCTGCAATTGCGGCAATCCCATTTTTGACCAGAGGCTAACATAAGCTAATGCTTGAATTGCAAAAGATAGATGCAGAATGGTCACAAAAAATGCTTATCGCAGAGGATAAGCGTTTTTTGAGATTGATATTGAGCCTGATTAGTCATAGCTGCGATTCTTGGTATTGGTTGGCAGGCTTGATTTTGGTATGGATCTTCAATCAAGGACCTGTGCGACAAATGGCTGTATTTATGGCTTTTTGCATGGTGCTGCTTGCTGTAATTGTTTTAGGAATAAAATTTGTAATTAAACGCCCCAGGCCAGAAGGTGAGTTCGGACAGATTTATCGGGAAACCGACCCCCATTCCTTCCCTTCAGGGCATGCTGCCCGAGCGATGGCGATTGCGGTCATTGTGGCGACATTCGGCAAACCCTGGCTGAGCGTTTTGGTTTTTCTCTGGGCGTTTTTAGTGGGCTATTCTCGGGTTGCCTTAGCGCTGCACTATATCTCTGATGTGCTTGTCGGTTGGCTGGTTGGATTGCTTAGCGGCTTGCTGGCAATTTGGACTTTTCCGTTTTTTTTGAAATTGCTTGAAACCTACTTCCCCTTTTTCTTATAAGCTGAATCAATTTAATCAACAAAGGCACTGCGATATATCAAAAGATCGTGGCGTAGGGCGTGATTGAAAATGTTTTAACCTTGATATCATTATGCGTTGTCCCATTTTCAATCCGCCAAGAAAGCTTGTTCGCCGGTGTTTTAGTCTCGCTTTTACGATGCTCAGGTTCGCACTTATGACGGCGGCTTGAAGGTGCACAAAAATTCCGAATCATGATATTTCCGGCACCTTTAACCGCGCCCTACCTTTGATTCAAGCTGAATCAATTTAATCAAAAAAAGGCACTGCGTTGTATTGCAGTGCCTTTGCTTCTAATCGGAAAGCCTTAAGCCAAAATCATCGCGCTCAAGGCGGGAATGGTCAGGCTAAGTTGATTGTTTTCAACCCGGTAATTCACACTTCCAATTTGGTCTTGCAATTCGCTTTGATCTTCGAAAGCATTGTTCAACGCTATCGTTAGCGTCTGAGCTTTTTCGTCAGCATTCAAAACGATTAAAACGCTCTCCTCATCTTCTCTTCGCAGATAGGCAAAGAGCGAGTCTTGAGCATAGATTGGTTCAAAACTGCCGGTACGCAAGGCAGGCATGGAATGGCGAACCGTAATGAGTTCACGCACAAAATCTTGCAATTCCTCATTCCACAGGCTCTGATCCCAAGGGAAAGTCGCCCGGTTCAGGGGGTCTTTGCCACCTTCCAAGCCGATCTCATCACCATAATAGACAGTTGGCGCACCCGGATAGCTGAACAAAAAGCTATACGCAAGTTTCAATCGGCGCAGGTCGCCTTGAACCAAACTAAGGAAGCGTGGCATGTCGTGACTGTCCAGCAAATTCATCTGAGCCAGAGCAGCTTCTTTAGGATAGATGTTGAGCAAATCGCTGGTTCGTTTGGCGAATTCTTCAGCGTTCATGGGAGACTTTACTTCCAAGCCCATCATGCCATCTGCCAATTCATAATTGATTTTAGAACCGCCGACAAATCTCAGGATTGC
>CAYVOY010000285.1:0-1765 GCA_964453395.1 uncultured Anaerolineaceae bacterium | reverse complement strand
CACGCATAACACCAGCCATGAAGGATCATGAAGAAAATTTTTGGCGGGTCAAAGGAGCACAAGATCTCAATCCCCGAGCGCTAAGCTTGCTCAAAGAATTGAACCATCTTCGTGAAAAAATCGCCGAAGAAAACGACCGACCACCATTCAAGGTTTTTTCTGACAAAGTCTTGATAGAAGTCGCTTCAACCCAACCTCGTTACCTTGAAGAGCTAAGCCTCTTACCTTCGTTTACACCTGTGATGCTGCGCCGTTTTGGCAGACAAATCATGCAAACCGTCAACACCTGGCGTGAAAACCCTGTCGCCGTTCAACCACGCGATAATCATCGCCTTAATGATCGCGAAATGAAACTACGCGAAAAATTACTCGATTGGCGCAAAAAAGTGGGCGAAAAAGAGAAAATTCCTTCCAATGCAGTCATCTCGCGCGATTTGGTTGAGCTCCTCGCTCACCACGACCCTCAATCAAAAGAAGAACTAGCCGAGGTAATGCAAAATTACCCTCATCGCCTCCAAAAATATGGCGACCGCCTCTTCCAAATCGTTAAAAGGAATAACCAATGAAACTTACAACTTTTGGTGCAACTCAAACCGTAACCGGTTCAATGCATTTAATTGAATATCAAGGACATAAACTTCTACTCGATTGCGGGACCTTCCAGGGGAAGCGTGAAGAATCATATTTCACAAACCTGCATTTCCCCTTCGATCCAAAAGAAATCGATGCCATGGTGCTTAGCCATGCCCATATTGACCATTGCGGCAATATTCCGAATCTGGTCAAACAAGGTTTTCGTGGTCCTATTTATGCCACAAATGCCACAGTCGATTTAGCTGATATCATGCTGCGCGATTCCGGTCACATTCAGGAAAACGACATCAAATACCTCAATAAAACTCGTAAAAAAAAGAGCAAGCCTGCCTTAGAGCCGCTTTACACTCAGAAAGATGCAATTTTGGCAATGCCTCAATTCCGCACCTTATGGTATCAAGAGAAAAAAGAAGTAATCCCCGGGCTGACGGTTCAACTACTTGAAGCTGGCCATATTTTGGGCTCGGCAGCGGTTGTAATCGACTACAAGGACGATGAAGGCAAGCCCAAGCGACTTTGGTTTTCCGGCGATATCGGGCGCTATGATACCCCAATCCTTCGCGACCCGGTTTTGCCAAGCAATGCCCAAACTTTGCTGATGGAATGTACATATGGCGATAAAGCACATGAAAATATTGATGATGCCTATGATGAATTCATCGACGCTGTTCGGCGCACAGTCAGCCGAGGCGGTAAGGTCATCGTCCCTGCTTTTGCGGTCGGCCGCACTCAAAATCTTTCTTATCTCCTTAGTGAAGCTGTCTTAAATGGCGATTTGCCCGATATTCCGATTGTTGTCGATAGCCCTCTGGCAGTCAATGCCTCAGATTTGTATCGCAAGCACACCGAGTGTTTTGATGACGAAACCTGGCAGTTTATCGCCGAACATCGCATGCAAGGCTTGGATTATCACAACATTATTTACACCAGAAGCGTCGACGAATCGAAAGCCCTCAATGATTGGAAAGAACCGATGATCATTATCTCCGCATCCGGTATGGCGGAAAGCGGACGAATTTTGCACCATCTGAAAAACAATATTGAGGACGGGCGAAACACGATTATGATTATCTCCTGGCAAGCACCAAACACGCTGGGCCGTCGTCTGGCGGACCGCGAACGCAAGGTTCGGATTTTTGGCGAAGAATATTTCCGAAAGGCAGAAGTGGTA
>CAYVOY010000284.1:0-1766 GCA_964453395.1 uncultured Anaerolineaceae bacterium | reverse complement strand
GAGCAGGAAAAGGCGGGTTTGCTCTCTATTTCTTTAGGTGATTTTCTAAATCAATTTTAAAAAAAAGGATTTTATCAATGTTAAGTGCAAAATCGTGGTCGCTAATATTAAAATTTGTGATAAATTCGTTTTCCCTCTCCCGAATCATGATTGCAGGAAGGATGTTGCCACCGATGTCGTCTGCAGTGATACCACTTCCATAGAAATACCAATTCGTTTCTGTCGGCTGAACATCTGAATTTAATGACAAGTCTTTTTTTACTGTTTTGCAGAGCATATCTCTTAAATCATCTTCAAGCTTTATGACCATAGCGTGTTCACCCTTAGCGATCATATCAGCAGATCCATACCAAATATTTCTGCTTTTTCTTAATCCATCCTCTGAAGTGTATGTTTCGTCATATAGTTTTTGCATTTTAGATTTTCTCCAATCAAAATATTGCATTCTACTGCTTATTTAATTTCCCCACCGCCTAATAAGCGGTCGCCTTGGTAGAAGGCTGCGATTTGACCGGGGGTGATGTCGCGTAAGTTATGGCTTGCTTTCACAACCGCGCGTTTAGCTTCCAATGGCGTGATTATGGCTTCAACCGATGTGGCACGATAGCGGATTTTGGTTTCAACGGTCATGGGCTCAACAAGTGGTTTGCCGTCTATCCAATTGAGTTTGTCGACATAGAATGTATCTGAACCAAGTTCGCTCAAAAATCCAACAATCAGGCTGTTGTCTTCATTTCTCTTCTCGATGACATAGAGTGCTTCAGTGGAAGCGGGCAAGCCTTTGCGCTGGCCAATTGTGTAAAAAGGCAGACCCTGATGTTCTCCCAAGACTTTTCCCTGTCGATTGTAAATTGGACCGGGCTGAGGCTGGCGGTCAGAATATTCGCGCAAGAAATCGCGGTAATCTCCGTTAGGTATGAAGCAGAGGTCCTGACTGTCGGGTTTGGTTGAGACGGCCATGCCAAGCTCGGCGGCTATTTCGCGAATTTGGGTTTTGCTGTATGTGCCGAGGGGAAAGAGCGTTCGCTGTAACAAGTCCTGGGTTAAAAAGCTGAGCATGTAGCTCTGGTCTTTTTTAGGATCGCTTGCTTTCCAAATTTGAGCTAACCCACTTTCGACCTTTTTGAGAGAAACATAATGTCCGGTGGCGACGAATTCTGCTCCGATTTCATTCGCTTTGTTAATGATTGCCGCCCATTTGACCTGTGGATTGCAGAAGAGGCAAGGGCTGGGGGTGAGTCCGTCATTATAGGCATCCAAAAAAGGTTGGATAACTTGCAGACGAAAGGCCTGACGAATGTCGAGAAAGCTGACTTCAAAATTGAGCTTATCGGCTATTTCGTGAACGTCCTGGCGTTGCGTATGTTCACCCCAGGTGAGCAGGTTTAAGCCATGAACTTCATAGCCTTGTTTTTGCAAAAGGTAAGCGGCAACGGCGCTATCGACGCCACCGCTGAGAGCTAGTACTACTTTTTTCATAAGCTGTTATTTTAATCGATGAACTCTGGCAGTATACATTTTAAAGTATACAGTTAAGAGCTGTCATTATGCGATGGCTGACATCACCTAAATAAATCAGACCTCAAACTCCTGGCCTTTTTCAGCGTAAATCGGTGTGGGCAAGTCGGGGTGTTCAGCGAGTTTGCCAATCAAGGCATTAGCTGCTTTTTCTTCGCCATGAACGAGGATGATTTTTTCCAGACTGTCCTTGCTTGAAAGGGCGTAATCGACCAACAAGTTTTGACCGGCATGGGCAGACAAACCAC
>CAYVOY010000283.1:0-1785 GCA_964453395.1 uncultured Anaerolineaceae bacterium | reverse complement strand
TAAATCGTAAAACGAAAAATTACTCTTTTGCCGGCATGTCCCGGCTGGCGACGACGTTTACGCCTGTCCCAATCACATTGCTGATGATCACGTCTTCAGCGCTGAGCGGTGCCGTCACCTCAACTGCCCTGATTTTCTCCAAAACCTCAGCAATCCGCCGTTTTGGAATCGCGCCCTTGGTATAAACCGGCAACAAAGGATGGAAACCGTTGGCAACCCTGACGGTACTCGAGACCATCCGCTGTGGCGAAATTGCCTCTTGCCTTCCGTAGGTTTCGCCCTTTCGGCAGCGGTTACCCAAAATCTTAACCACCTCATCGCCTTCCATTCGCACAATCAAACGGCAGCCGGTAGGGCAAGCAGTGCAGATAAAGTTCTTTTCTTCCATATTAAACCTCCGATTTTGGATAAATATCGACAATCAAGCTGTCCGATTTTTCCAGCTCAGCCGCCATATTCGGTTTGAGCACAATCGTAACCATTTCGCCCGGTCGGGCATAACGTTCCGAGCGACGGACAATGCTGTTGTTTTGATTGCGCACTTCAAGCCAAACATCTTCTTCAATCGGTTTGCTGACGCGCATTTGCAAACTTACATCGCCCTTTTCAAGCGCTCGCTTATCCAGCCGGTGCGGAACGATATAGCGCACGTTTTTCCCAGGAACCAACGGAATATAACGCGCCGAGCGTTCTTTTTCAGCCAATGCAAAGTCAGCTGCGCTCTTTCCGGCTCCTACCCCCGCCATCGAAACGTAATCGACCAAGTCGTAAACATGAACAACATTTCCGGCTGCAAAAATACCGGGGATATTGGTTTGGAATTTTTCGTCAACATAAGGTCCGCCGGTTACCGGATCAATCGCCACGCCCGCTTTTTTAGAAAGTTCATTCTCGGGAATCAGCCCAACCGAGAGCAAAAGCGTATCGCAGGGGATAATTTCTTCAGTGCCCGGAATATAATTCCAATGCGAATCAACGGCAACCGCCTCGATTGCCTCAACCCGATTTTTACCGATAATGCGTTTGACAGTGTGCTGCAATTGCAATGGGATATCCCAATCTTCCAGACATTGCACATAATTTCGGCTCAAACCGGAAAGATAGCTCTGAATTTCCAAAACCCGCCCAACATGTGCCCCTTCAAAAGTCAGACGACGTGCCATAATCATGCCGATATCGCCCGAACCGAGGATAACAAATTCCTTTCCGGGCATATAGCCTTCCACGTTGACCCAGCGTTGAGCTGTTCCGGCTGTAAAAACACCGTTTGGCCTCGTCCCCGGAATGCGAACCTGGGGTCTGGTTTTCTCGCGGCAGCCCATCGCTAAAACAATCGCAAGCGCATCAATTTCAACATAGCCAAAATCCTGGCTAGAAACGTAGAGCTTGCGTTGCGAAGTCAAATCCATCACCATTGCGTCGAGCAAAAAGCTGATGCCAAGCGATTTGGCTTCATTGATAAATCTTTGTGCATACTCCGGACCGGGCAAATCTTCTTTGAAAGTTTGCAAGCCAAAGCCGTTGTGGATGCATTGCAGCAAAATTCCGCCCAATTCAACATCCCGTTCAATCACCAAAACATCTTCAGCTCCGCCTTTTTTGGCTTCAATCGCCGCCGCCAGTCCGCCGGGTCCGCCGCCGATTACGACAACATCATACTTGTTTTTAATGAGCATCTGGCACCTCCACATTCTTGGTTGTCCGGTAGAGATATTGGGAATTATGTCCGCGTTTTGTAATTTCGAGAGGGGAAACGCCCAATTCGCGCGCCAAAATATTCACCAC
>CAYVOY010000282.1:0-1791 GCA_964453395.1 uncultured Anaerolineaceae bacterium | reverse complement strand
CATATGAACAACAATGATAGCCTTTGTTTTTGAAGTAACTTTTTTCTCAATTTCAACCGGATCGATATTGATATGATAAGAGCTCTCAATGTCGCAAAAAACCGGTGTTGCTCCTGTATATTTAATGCAATTTACAGAAGCCGCAAAGGTTAATGAAGGACACAGCACCTCATCGCCAGGCCCTATCTCGCATAAGAGGCAAGCTAAATGTAAGGCATCAGTGCAATTGGACATACTAACTGCGTAATTCACATTGAACATATCGACAAACAATTGCTCCAGCTCTTCGCATTTAGGACCCGTTGAAATCCATTTTGAACGAATGGTCTCCGTAACCGCTGCTATTTCTTCTTCCCCAAAATTGAGTTTGAATAAAGGTATTTTATACTGCATCTTTTTAAGCTTATTAAAATTACATTTTTGCATCCAAATACTTCCCCTTCTCAAGATAGTCGAAGTTGGGAATCATTTCGAAGAACAAATCGACCAATTGTTTCTTGGTCCATTTGCCGGAAGCCTTAAAATCCTGAATGGAACGGGAAAAATGTGCAAGCAATTGCGCATCAAAATCACCCTTATTTTTGATAATCCCAATACTATCAAAACGATTCAGATCCAAGATTTCGTCCCGGGTAAAAAATTCCTCAAAATCTTTTTCTCCAGTGGTATCACTGGGGGTAAACAGACAAGGCCATTCTCCTTTTTCTGGCAGCGTATGAACCAGTTCCCGTGCTTCCTCTTCTGAAGCACACAAATAAGCCTGGTATCCCCTGGCTTCGAGGTAGCGCACTGCGATGTCCGAAAAGGTAATCAGATGTAAGCTTTCGTTGAGTTTGGGAAAGAAAATATCCCGATTCTCCCCAAAAATGCAGGACATCAAACACAATTCGCCGGATTCCTTGGGAATCACGAAATAACGCTTCACATCGTTGGGTGCCACCAGGGGTTGTTTTTTTTGTAGGCGCTGATTAAAACCGTGCAGCAAGGAACCATCAGAAAAGGCCACATTGGCAAACCGCGCTGTGGAAATACTGATCTGTTGGCTCAACTGCATCAGATACATCTCCATAATGCGCTTGGAAGCCCCCATCATATTGGCCGGATTGGCCGCCTTATCGGTCGATACGCAAAAATACTTCTTAACCCCCTTGGCGATGCATTGACGAATCGTCTTTTCAGTATTAAAGATGTTTACATCAATCATCCGCATCATGGTAAAAGGATCTTTTTCGCTGCGAACGTGTTTCAAGGCCGACAAATTAAGCACGTAATCAAATTGTCCGTCTGCCTCCCAGAAAGCATCGTACTCGACCGACCCGCAATCCAGGGCAAAAGTCTGAAAGTCGCCCCCTATGTACCCAAAAGAGCTGCGCAGGTCGCGCACCAGCTCCACCAAATTGTTTTCGCTGAGATCGACCACATGCAATTTTTGGGGACGACGTTTAAAAATCTCCCTGGTAACGGCCTGACCAATAGAACCGGCGCCTCCTATAACCAAAAAACGAGACGCTGCAACCCGATCCGAAAGCAACTCCTCTTTGTTGCGGATGTCTTCAGAAAAAATTTCGCTTTCACGTCCAATCAGGGATAAAACATTCATCATTTGAATTGAGTAATACAATTAGTCAATATTATTAGCCAGCATTTAAAAACTTTGGCTGCTTCTCAGCCTAAAACATCATCCACCAATTCCATAGTAAAGGAAGCCTTCTGTGATTAAGTCCTTCACTGGAGCAACATTCCGCCCATCAAACAAAAACGCAGGCTTCTTCATTCCCTCATACACCTTCT
>CAYVOY010000281.1:564-1792 GCA_964453395.1 uncultured Anaerolineaceae bacterium | reverse complement strand
CATAGCGAGAGCTGCCGGGCATAGGGGGGATCTCTTTGCCGGTCGCTTCTTTGATGATGTCGTAGAAGAGCTGCTTGTTGCTTGGCATTGGTCCTGTGGTGAAGAGCCGCCCTCCGGGAACTAAGAGGCGATGCATTTCGCTTAGTGTGAAGGGAATATCTTGCGCATAGTAGATTGCGAAACAAGCGGAAATCAGGTCGTAGTGATTTTCGGGGAGGATGAAGGGCTGGTTAAAATCGAGGAAGCTGAATTTGACCGGGTTGCCAAGTTCCTGATTTTTTGCGCGGGCATCATCCAAGAGCGATTCGGAAACGTCTGTACCGGTGATTTCAACTTCACCATTCAAGTGATGGTAGTAAGAGAAACATTGCTTGCCGGAGCCACAGCCAACATCCAAAATTTTCATGCCAGGTTTGAGCTGGAGGATTTCGAGCATCCAGGCATCGATATCGCGCGCACCAAATTGGGAATGGATGTTGATGCGTTTGGCGAGATCGTCAGTTGTTTCTTGAAAATCGATTTTCATAAATACCTCTTTGTATAATTTCTAAGGCTTAAGTATACATTGCGATGCTAACAGATACAAGCGGAAAACTTCACACGAAATGATGGTCAGGAACTGGCGTTCGATTGAGCATAAGGGGCGAAGGTGGTGCCGAAGTTTTCGATTGCCGCCTGGATTTCCTCATATTTCACAGCCGAGTCTTCAGACGTATTGCCGGCGATGACCAAATACCAGGTTTGCTCAGGGCATTTCAAAATTCCCATATCGGCGACAACCATTGGGTTGGTTAAGGTGCCGCGCTTGTTATAAAAGGTGCATTCCGGGAGTTCAGCTGAGAGGACGCCCAATAAGGTTTCGTCATTTTCAGTGTACTCGCTCATTAAACCGAGCAGAAAGTTGTTAAAATCTTCGCTCAAAACTTCTTGATTGTTGACCAATTTAAGCGAAAGGAGCAAGTCTTCTGCCGTGCTGAGGCGTGGATCGAAGGTGGTTTGTCTGAGCCCCCATTCATCCAAATAATTTCTCAGTCGGTTATCACCACGGGCAAAGAATTCCAGAGATTCGGTGGCGGCTTCTTCACTTTTGACAATCATTGCGGAGATCAATTCCCCCCAACTTCTGCCAATTCCATAGCTTTGGATTTTCTCAACGCTATCTCCACGTTCTTCGAGAATTTTGAGAACGACCAGGGCGACGGGCACCTTGATGGTTGAAGCAGGATGG
>CAYVOY010000281.1:0-554 GCA_964453395.1 uncultured Anaerolineaceae bacterium | reverse complement strand
ACGGATTGCGCTCGAAGAGCCTGTCTCCGTTCTCGGTTTCAATGATGATATGCCAATCGACGCCTTCAATCAGGCTTTCTGCCAGTTTTTCCCTGATAAGCTGATCAGCAATTTCAGCCGGAGGGGTGGGCGTTGCAGTTGGGTCTTGAATCGAAGTTGGGCTTGAGCTTGCGGTTGAGGTTGAGATGGGGGTTTGGCTTGCTTCTGCCGTAAAGCTTGGGGTAACGGTTGAATCAACTTGCACGGAGGGCTGACAGGCCTGCAAGAGGCATGCAAAGCCTAAGAAAAACAGCACTAAACGTTCAAACTTGTGGGTATGATTCATAAGCGCTTAGCAAATCCTCGGCAGCATTTCTCCGGCGAGCATGTCGAGGTGGCGGCTGGTGCCTAAGGGAGTTTTCAGCAAAAGTTGTCCGGCCGGTTTTTCTTCCACACGCCCAATAATCGCCGCATCTTTGCCGTAGGGATGGTTTTGAAGGCAGTTAAGGGCTGTGTTGGCGAATTCCTGAGGCAAAATAAGGATCAGCTTGCCTTCATTTGCCATATAAAGCGGA
>CAYVOY010000280.1:0-1811 GCA_964453395.1 uncultured Anaerolineaceae bacterium | reverse complement strand
GTGCGCATTTCCCAGCGAACCACATTTGCCCATTGGTTAATCAAAATAGGCAAGTCACGATAGCTTTGCACCCATTTTGAATACATTGTGCCGATAATTGTTTCGGAAGTCGGGCGAACAACCAAGGGTTCTTCCAATTCCTGACCGCCACCATGGGTAACAACCGCCAATTCGGGCGAAAAACCTTCGACATGCTCCTTTTCCTTGGTCATATAAGATTGGGGAATCAGCATCGGGAAGGCGGCGTTGACGTGTCCAGTGGCTTTGAAGCGTTTGTTGAGCTCGTTTTGGATGTTTTCCCAAATTGCCCAGCCGTATGGGCGAACAACCATACAACCGCGCACAGGGGAATAGTCGGCTAATTCGGCGCGTAAAACCAGCTGGTTGTACCATTCAGAAAAATTTTCTGAGCGTGAAGGGAGTTTTTTCTCATCCATAATTAATCTCCTGAGTTGAGTTTGTTTAAAATTTCAAGTGCTACTTCGGGGTTTGGGGCGAAGCGCGGTATATCCCGCAGATTCTTATTCAAATTATCAGCTTGCCCCTCGAAAAATGCCCTGATCGTTTGCTTCCAGCCCTTACCAATCAGAATCAGCGTTTTGGAAGGGATGGAGTTGATTACCATTTTATTGTAGACCATGGCGAGTTCCACCAAAGTGCCGACACCACCGGGCAAGGCGATATAAGCATCGGCTTGGCTGGTGAGGATTTGGATTCTCTCGTCAAGTGTATCGGTTTGGCGGATTTCTTTGACCCATTCGTTTGCTTTGAGCGGACGATAGTCTTCGATTTGGCGACAGGTTATGCCAATTGTGTGCCCACCAACTTCAGCGGCACCGCGTGAAACGCCTTCCATCGTGCCGGAATAGCCACCGGTCATGACGGTATGTCCGGCTTTAGCCAGGATTTCCCCAAGAACAAAAGCTTCCCGATAGAGGTTGTCTCCGGGCACCGGATTAGCAGAACCGAATACGGCAACAATCATCGCTTCGCCTCCTTGTCAGTCCATTTACGATCCCAATTTTGGGCAATCTTTTTGAGAATCGCCTCTTCAAGGTCAATTTCACAGACGCTGGCAAGCTGGAGCAAGTAGAGCGAGACATCCGCTAATTCACCGGCAAAAGCTTCTTTGTCGGCAAGCTTCTCTGACCATTGAAAGTGCTCGAGTACTTCGGAAGCTTCCAAAGAAAGCGAAACAGCCAGATTGCGTGGCGTTTGAGCTTTCGGGCTGGACGGGTCATACCAGCCATGATGCTCAACAAGCGAATTCATTTGTTCGGTCAGCTCTTTGATATCCATAACCTATGGATTATACCTGACTTGGTCGGGAATTAGGGAAAATGGGCCTGTCGGAATTACCACTACATGTCGGTTTTGTGTACCAATTTTGCTGTTCTTGCACGGGCAGGTCGAACTAGTTGAGTGATTATTGAGCAGTCGTGATTTGGACCCGCCCCTACCCTTGTATATATCACATACTATACAAAGAATATGTAAGAATTATACTGATTTATTTTATATTGAGAATTCCAGGCAAGAGCCAGGCAGTCGTTTTTATTTTTTCTGCTAATTCCCGATTGCTGTTCAATGTGATATTATTAGCATCAAAAGTTAATAATGTTTTTCATTTAATTCTCAACCTTCGGAGGTAATATGGAAAAGGAAGTAACAGCAGTACAGGAACCAAAATTTAATTATGGCAAGTTGTTCCTAATCGGTTTTGGTTTTTTTGGCACGAGTGTTTTATGGAGTCTTTATAACACTTATGTCCCCCTTCTTTTGTCACAAAGATTCGGTCTCGATTCTGTCGC
>CAYVOY010000279.1:0-1811 GCA_964453395.1 uncultured Anaerolineaceae bacterium | reverse complement strand
ATATCGGCTTCGTAAAAAATGCGATCTTTGGTGAATTCGCGACGTCCGGTTACAAGGGAGTCGAGAATAATCGGAGTGTGTCCGTTATCAAGTAAAACTGAAGCAATGGTACTGCCGATATAGCCTGCACCACCGGTTATGAGTACTTTCATTATTCCTCGATCTTTTTCTTTCTATTGTACTCCATTGGCTCGCTTGCTGTAACCTCGCGAACCGTGAAAAGAATAATTAGACCAACGACCAGGAAAGCCAAAATTGAACCAATTGCCCATTTTAAGCCCAAGACCTCTGCCACATGCGCAGTTCTACCAATACTGAGATAGTAATTGTTCATATTGTACGAAAGTGCCCCGAAAACTAAAGGACCGACAAAGGTTGAAGTGCGTCCAGCAACCGAAAGGAAACCATAAAACTCTGTTGTTTTGCCTTCGGGCGCCAATTGGCTTACCATCGTGCGGCTAACTGCCTGAGCACCGGAAAGGGAAAAGCCGGCGAAAGCACCGATAATAAAGAAGCCGATCATATCCTTAATAAAGAACATGCCGGTCAGTGAAGCAATCAGAATTACCAGGGATAGGACAACGGCACGTTTGCTGCTTTTGGTATCCGAAATTTTGCCAAAAACCAGCGCGCCAATTGAGCCGGTCATCTGGATGATAATCACAAAAATCATCAGCTGTACCTGTCCCAAGCCAAAAAGCGTTCCACCGATGATGGCGGCAAAATCCATCAACATCATAATGCCGTCGTTATAAATCAAAAAAGAAACCATGTAACGCACAAAATCTTTATAGTTGCGAATTTCCTTAAATGTTTCGCCAAGGTGTTTGAACGAAACCGAGAGCAGCGTTTCATTTTCAGGAATCGGAACAACCGGCGAAGTCTCTTTCACTTTCATAAAGGTCGGAATGGAAAAAATCGCAAAAACTGCTGCGGTAAGAAGGAAGGTATATGGGATGAAACTGTCGCCAATAATTTGAGTCGGAACGACAGCGATCAACAAGGTTATAATCCCGCCCAGCATGCCAATTGCCCAGCCCTTGCCTGAAATAAGCCCGACTGTTTTGGGCGTCGAGACATCCACCAAAAGCGCATCGTAAAAAACCTGAGCACCGCGATAGCCAATTTCAGCCAAAATGAAGAAAATCATAGCCTGCATCACATCGCCGGGTCCAACGAAAAAAAGCAGAGCAGTAAAGATTACTGAAATTGCAGTAAAGATGAAGAGAAAACGCTTTTTCGAGCGGGAAGAATCGGCAATCGCACCGAGGATTGGGGAGATAATCGCCACAACTACAGCGGCAATGCCAACCGCCCAGCCCCACAATCGTGTGCCTTCCGCGCCACCCACAACGACGTTTTTGAAGTAGGAAGAAAAGACCGCTAAAAGGATGACTGCAGCGTATGCAGAATTGCCGAAATCGTAAAGATACCAAGCATGCCGGGCTTGCTTAGCTTCTTTTGTGTTATCAAGTTGTACTTTGGAGGAATCGCTCATAGGGTTTTCCATTCTAATAGTTAAATTTTAAAAAATAGCTTGTGCTATTTTATCAAACTTAACACCGGAAAATTGTAAAAGTTATATGTAGCGGCAAATTTCTCATCAATGCAAATCACCCGGAATAAAAAACAGCCTGACTTTTTCCAAGTCAGGCTGTTTGTAAAGGCTTTCAATCTTAGGCTTCGGTAAATTCGCCATCGACGACATCTTCATCGCCGCCGGGAGTTCCACCGGCTTGTGGGCCGCTTTGTCCGTTGCCGCCTGCATTTGGCGGGGTGCCGGGACCACTGCTTTGCTGATAGGCAGCGCT
>CAYVOY010000278.1:0-1820 GCA_964453395.1 uncultured Anaerolineaceae bacterium | reverse complement strand
GCTTTGGCGCGAATAACGGCTTTGTCGGAAGCGACGATTTGGTCAATTTGCTTGACGCGTTTGAGGATTTGCAGCCGGTTGGAATCGAGTTGCTGTAGTCGGTAGAGGCTGAATGTTTCGTTCATAGTGCTCCAATCCGTAGTTCTGAATTTGTGGGTTTAATTGTATCAGTTTGTTTGGAAAACGGGGGCGGGGAACAGGTAACAGGAAAAAGTGTCAAGGGGATAGAGCCAAGAGCCAAGGGGGGGTCGTGGGTCGTTAACAAAAAATCGGACAAAACTTAAGAGACACTTGTCAGGGAAAATGAAAAATACCAGAATCAGATTCCGTTCGAGATTTTTTACACGATTCCGTTTTAGGTTACCTACTTTCCCGGTTCCTGATTTCCCGCTTCCAGTTTCCCGTTTCCTGTTTCCCCCTTGTCTTTTTAAAGGCATGATATAATTTGCAAATACATTTGAAGAACGTTCTTCAAAAGATGGAGATTGAATTTGGCTTTTTTCAACCCAATTAAATGGTTACTGGGGCTTTTATCGCTTGATCTGGGTATCGACCTGGGTACGGCGAATACTTTGGTTAACGTCCGCGGTAAGGGTATCGTGATTAACGAACCTTCCTGGGTGGCAATCAACAAACGCACCCGTGAACCCGAAAAAATCGGCGCCGCTGCGAAGGCGATGGTCGGACGTACTCCGGCGAATATGGTCTGTTTGAGACCGCTTCGCGATGGCGTTATTTCTGAATATGACATCACTCAGGCGATGTTGGAATATTTCATCAGCAAGGCGCACGAAAACAGTATTGTGCTTTTTCCCTATTCGCGCGTTGTGGTTGGGATTCCATCCGGCGCAACCGAAGTCGAAAAGCGGGCGGTTTATGATGCCGCTATGTCTTCCGGTGCCCGGGAAGCTTTTATGATCCACGAACCGGCTGCGGCAGCGATTGGTGCCGGTTTGCCGATTGAAGAAGATTCCGGTAATATGATTGTTGATATCGGCGGAGGGACGACCGAAGTTGCCGTTATCTCCGGCGGTGGAATTGTCATATCCCGTTCTTTACGGGTTGCCGGAGATGAACTCGACCAGGATATTATCGAATATGTTCGCAGCCGATACAATTTGTTTGTTGGCGAACAGATGGCAGAAAAGGTTAAGATTGCGATTGGTTCCGCCTATCCGCTCAAAGAAGAAAAGACGGTGGATGTGCGCGGACGAAATCTGATTACCGGTTTGCCCGAATCGATTGAGATATCTTCAGTCGAAATCCGCGAGGCTTTGGCACCTTCAGTGCAAGTTATTGTTGATACGATCAAAGATGCACTGGATGAATCGCCGCCCGAAATTTTAGCTGATTTGATGGATAACGGGATTTGTCTTGCCGGTGGAACGAGCCAGTTGCACGGTTTGGCTGACCGCCTGTCAAACGAGCTGAAAGTCCGTGTTTGGGTGGCAGAAGACCCGATGACTTGCGTTGCCCGAGGTTGTGGGATGGTTTTGGATGATATGGATCTATACGAAAACCTTCTGGTCGGAATTGAACGCGATCCATTTTCGAGCAGCCAGCCCAAAAAGTAGTTCGGGATTCGGCTTAAGGGCCGTTTGATTCAGCTATGATTAAAAAAATATTTTCCCCAAAAAATTTACGCAACCTGATTATTAGCCTGGTTGTTGTTGGAATTTTGTTTCTTGCGCTCTCCGGTTATCTGACGCCGATTTTTAGTTTTACGGCAAGTCCTTTTATTTCTGCGCAAAGCTGGCTGGCACAACGTTTTCTGGCTTTCAGCGATTTTTTCAATTCACCGCGCGATATGGCAACCCTCA
>CAYVOY010000277.1:0-1823 GCA_964453395.1 uncultured Anaerolineaceae bacterium | reverse complement strand
ACGCTTTTTGGGCAAAAAGTAAACCAAGGCGAGAACGATTGCGAGGACTAAAACCACCGCTACGACGGTGATAATCGTTTTTTTCTTCTTGCTTTCCTTCTGGTTTTTTAGTAGTTCACGTTGATTTTGGATGCTGCTCATCTGTGTTTCCTTTCAGAAAATATTGCTCTATTATAGTCGCAAATAAATTAGTCAATTTGAAAAAGATAGACAGGCGTCGGTCTGCCTTCTTCTTTAAAGCCGAAGCTATGGTAAAGGCGCAGGGATGCGAGGTTGTCAGCCTGAGTATTGACGGTATAAGTCTGAATAGCAGATGCCTTGAAATTGTCGATCATATCTGCCATGAGTTGGCGGGCGATGCCTTTGCCTTGAAAGTCCGGATGGACGGCGATTCTCGCCAAATGAAGGTGGTCGAAGACGTTGTCGCTAATCTGATAGCCAATCAACCGGCTCCCCTGGCTGACAAGGCTTGAGTGGGCACCCTTGCTGTAGCTTTTTTCGAGGCTGCTTTGGTTTAACTGCCAGGGAGGGCGAAAACAAAGCTCATCCAGACTTTCAAGTTCGGGGATGTCATTAAGACGCATAGGACGAATTTGGAGGTTTTCGGGCAAAGTCCGGGCTTTTGCGGTTAATTCCTGACTGCTCAAGGAGACGATTTGGTTATTAAGCTGAAAGCCATGCTTGATTAGTAATCTTTCAATCCATTCGCTGGTGGTTAGAGAAAAAAGTTGCGGGATTTGCTTATTTGCCAGCCAGGTTTTGGCATGCTCAAACAAATAGTCAAAGTTGGTAGTGTGATTTCCATCCCAATGAGTAAAAAAGAAACGCAGCCAGGCAAAATTGCGGTTTTCTGGCGCAACAGAGAGAACTGCCTGGATTTCGTCATCATCCATCAGGCAAAATGTTGACTCTTCACTGAGACGGCTTTGGCTTGGCAGCCAGTCGAGATGTTCAAAGCCGAGCTGTGGGCCATTGATGAAAGCCCGAAGCTCATTTGATGAAAGATCTTTGCCCTGAAGAATCTTTTGGCTCAACATTTACCTTTCAAAAACGATTTCTCCTCCGACAATTGTTTTCAGCGGTTTGACGGCTGCTAATTGGGATGGATGAAGTGTGAACAGGTCTTCTTCGAGGACGAGGAAATCTGCAAATCTACCGGGTCGAAGTGGATTAGTCTCGCCTTGCTTGGGCAAGGCTTGGGTATAGGCGTTAATTGCGTTTTCAAGGCTGACCCGTTGTTCGGGATGCCAACCATCAGGGGAGGGATCGCCGTCAAGGTTTTGACGCGTGACCGCCGCATGAAGTCCAAGGAAGGGATTGGGGCTTTCGACCGGGGAATCTGAGCCAAAACGGGTCTCAATCCCATGCTCAAAAAGGCTTTGGTAGGCGTAAGCAAATTTTGTCCGCTCACCCCAAAGTCGATCAGCTGTTTCCATATCTGAAGGAGCGTGGATCGGTTGGACGGAGGCGATTAGATCAAGTTCACGCATTCGTTGAAGGTCAGAGGGCTGGATGAGCTGGACGTGTTCAATCCGCAAGGGGGATTGCTTTGCTCCAATTTGGCTTTGCTGCTTGCGAATGATGGCATAAGCATCAATGACTTCCCGAACAGCCCAATCGCCAATGGCATGGACCGAGAGCGGCCAATTGTGCCGGTCGGCGAGCATGCCCTTGGCAGCCAAATCCTCTGCTTCGACAAGCAGCATGCCGCGGTTTTGCGTCTCTTCGTAAGGCTCCAGCATTGCCGCGCTTTGCGGTCCGAGTGCGCCGTCGGCGAAAGCTTTTAGCCAACCGGGCGTCAAAAAAGGCGGCTTATCGAGCTT
>CAYVOY010000276.1:0-1845 GCA_964453395.1 uncultured Anaerolineaceae bacterium | reverse complement strand
AAGGTTTCAATTTTGCCTGCCGAGGATTTGCTTGCCCGGAGCCTGGAGAAGTCTGCTTGGGCGGTGATTCCTTTTGAGTCGATTGAGCCGCAATGGAAGATTATCCATATTGACGGGCAATCGCCAATTCAAAAAGCCTTTGATGCTGAGAGCTATCCTCTCAGCTTGCCTGTTTCGCTTTTGATTGATAAGGCTGAAGTCCAAGACGTAAACAAGCTTGACGAAATCGAAGCCCAAATCAGAAGCGCAATCCCAAAAACAAACCGTGAGCCGGAAAAACTGACCACTGTTATTCTAACCGGTGTAACCGCCCTAACCCGGGCAACGGCAACCGAAATGGAAATAAAGGGCGTTTTAGCACCGGCTGAATCGATTGGAGAGACAATGCGCGAGGCTGATATTGCTCATGTGAGCAATGAGGTTCCTTTTGCGCGCGATTGCCCGGAGCCGGACTGGACCCAGGAAATCGATTTGGTTTTTTGTTCGAATGATAAATATATCGACCTGCTAAAAGAAATCGGCACCGACGTTGTCGAATTGACCGGCGACCATTTTCGCGATTGGGGTCCGGAGGCGATGCTGCACACGCTTGAAATTTATAATGAAGCAGGAATGGACTATTTTGGCGGCGGTAAGGACATCGCCGAAGCAAAGGCGCCCTTAAAGCTTGAGCATAATGGGAACAAAATCGCCTTTATCGGCTGCAATGCCAAAGCGCCCGGCTATGCCACTGCCAGCGAAAGCAATCCTGGCGCATATCACTGCGATTTTGACTATATGGTCTCTGAAATTCAGGAACTCAAAGCGGAAGGTTATCAGGTGATCGCCACTTTCCAGCATGATGAAATTTATCTTTGGGAGCCTGAACCGAATATGCGCGAAGATTTTCGCAAGTTAGCGGAAGCAGGCGCGACGATTGTGAGCGGAAGCCAAGCGCATCAGCCGCATGTGTACGAATTTCGAGGTGAAAGCTTCATCCATTATGGCTTGGGCAACCTGTTTTTTGACCAATTAGGTTGGTATGACGATTCGGACAAAGCCTTTTTAGATCGCCACGTCTTTTATGATGGCAAATATTTAGGTGTTGAATTACTGACGGTTCAGTTTTTCAATTGGTCCACGCCAACTTTAATGACAGAAGAAGCGAGATCAGAGCTTTTAACGAGATTGTTTGAGTATAGTCAAAATCTGGAGCAGTAGAAGAGGCTGAAAGCCAAGACTTTGAAGCCCTTTGCAAGAAGAGGGCTTTTTTTGTATTTCCGATAGGCTGTTAGTAGAATGCATTTAAACTAAACCATATGTCTATTTATTATTAATATTTGGAATTTTATCAGGTGTAAGACTCGTCCAGGCTTGTACAATATAACAAAAACCCTTTTTATAAATTGGTATAACTTATGGGTTATTACATGGATTAGAAAGGTTTAAAATGTCAGGAATTGTTTCAGTTTTGGTGGTTTTGATTATTTTATTGGTTTTTGGGGGCATAAATTATTACATTGGGATGAAACTTTTTAGTTGGTTCGTTCTCCTTTTCCCAAACCTAAACATGAAACTTTTTTTCGGATTTTTTATCTTGCTAAGCCTGGTGATGGTTTTGAGCAACTTGCCAACAAGCTTACCGGGCAAGCTAAAGCAGGCTTTTAATTGGATTGGCTCATATTGGATGGGAACATTCATTTATCTCTTTTTGTTTTCCGTTTTGAGCGATTTGCTGATTTTACTCGGCAAAGCCATTGGGCTAATTGCGAATCCCATGCCTCAGGCTGTTCGGTTTTGGGCTGGTTTAGCGGTTATTTTAGCGACAACTGCGGTTGTGGCTTATGGACTATTTAATGCAAAGCA
>CAYVOY010000275.1:0-1907 GCA_964453395.1 uncultured Anaerolineaceae bacterium | reverse complement strand
AAATTGGTTGAGCAGGAAACAGGAAAAAGGAAACAGGTAACAAAAAAAGAAACGGGAAACGGCGAGCCGGGAGCGGTAAAAAAGGAAATGGGAAATAGAGGCAGGTCTCCGTAACTCAGGCAGACCTGCCATCACTTTTCTCTTTTAAATTTAATTATTTTGAAAGATCAAACTTCCAGATACCAGCAGTTTTACCGCTTATCACCGAAACTACATAATCAGAAACCGCCTGGTTCGCAGCCTCATCATCAGCATAGGCTAAGCCTTCACGAATCGAATAACCGTTAAAGCCCGGCTCCTGGAAACAGTCCAGTTCAATTCCCGGATAGTCTTTTTGCATCACTTCGGCAATCCGCTCAATCTGCAAATCTTTACAATATTCGCCTTCATTTGGGAAACTGCTCATTTCAGTAATTGTCAGCACTACTTCACGATCAAGAAAATCATGCGGGACATCTTTGAAAATAAGCAGGTCAACCCGATAAGGTTTTTCGTTTGTGAAATCTGGTGAACATGTCTCATTCGGTTCTAAATTTTCTGAGACGCTGATTTTGCAGGCATTTCCGTCAATGTAGTGGAACAAGCCTTCAGCTAAGTCATAACCGCCAAACTCATACTTCAAGCCGTCAATTTCAAGCCTCGCCTTTGAAATTCTCCAACTCCGAGAATCCTTCAAATCCCACTTGGTTTTCACGATAGCGTCATTTCCATTTAAGTTGATGCTAAGGATTTCGACATTTACATCGGAAGCGTTTACCACTTTATCCGTAAACCTTCGAATTTGGGCTTCATCAACCTGGTCGAGCGGCTTATCCTGACTAAGATCCTTAGACTCTTCAACGGTCGGAACACCTTCTGCGACCTGGTCGCTTGTCTGACAAGCACTAAGCAAATAAACCATCCCAAAAATCAAAACCGCAGCAATCAGCAGGCTGATAATTGGGATTCGTTTTTGTGTCTTTTTCATTTTTTACTCCTTTGAATAACTCACTTCAAACATATACGTAATTGTCTATACTTTAAAAGCAAAGTCCCTTCATTGAGACTGTAATTGAATTCTCAAAGTTGACTAATGTATACAGCACAACTCAAGTCCTGTCAAACCGGGTTTGGGGGATAGGAAAGCAGGAAACAGGAAACAGGAAAACAGGAAACAAAAAAAGAAACGGGAAACGGCGAGCCGAAACGGTTATCAGGGAGTGGTGCCCGCTATTAACACTTTTCATACATTTTTCCCTCATACTATCAATGATTGAAATTATGAAAAAATGACCTGCGATAGACGAAAATGCAGGTTTTAGGAGTTACTATGGACCTAAACAAATTCACTCAAAAAGCTCAGCAAGCCGTGCTCGAAGCGCAGCATTTGGCTCAGGATTATAACCATCAGGCCATTGAACCCGCGCATCTGCTTTTGGCATTGCTCAATCAAACTGAAAGCACCGTCCCGGTTGTTATCAGCCAAATTGCCGGTGGGGTGGACGTTTTGCAAGAAGAAATTCGCAAAGAGCTCGCCAATCGACCGAAGGTTTACGGCAGTTCAAACAGCGAAATCGGGCTTTCACGTCCCTCCGCATCCGTTTTGGATGCCGCTGAACGCTACGCCAAGGGTATGGGCGATGAATATACCTCGACCGAACATATTTTATTGGGCTTGACAGATAGCCCGGAAAGCAAGCGTTTGGCGAATTTTGGCGTTACCAAAGATGCCGTCCTGAAAGCTTTGCGCGATATCCGCGGAAATCAATCGGTTACCAGTCAAAATCCGGAAGATACCTACCAGGCACTCGAGAAATATGGCCGCGACCTGACCGCAATCGCTCGTCAAGGCAAAATGGACCCAGTCATCGGGCGTGATGAAGAAATTCGGCGGACAATCGAAATTCTCAGCCGTCGCACCAAGAATA
>CAYVOY010000274.1:1030-1929 GCA_964453395.1 uncultured Anaerolineaceae bacterium | reverse complement strand
TTCTTTCCCGATATTGAGAGAATGCTTCCGGTAGAAGACGATAGATTCGTTTCTTTTGAATGGATTGGAGCTCAAAATTACTTAGGGGAAAGAATGGGGAAAAATGGTGAGCGAAGTCGTGGAGCGAACTTCACCAGCACAGATGCAATCGTTGCCTATCAACGGGAGGATGACTCAAAGCGAATCGTGCTAATCGAATGGAAATATACCGAGAGTTATTCTTCGGCTTCATTACAAATCGCAAAATCCGGCACAGATCGCTCTTTGATTTACCGCCATCTCTTTGAAAAAGAGGACTGTGTCATAAATAAAGACGCGTTACCAAGTTACTCCGATATATTTTTTGAACCTTTTTATCAGTTCTTCAGGCAACAATCCTTAGCCCACGAAATGGAAAAAGCAGGTGAATTAAATGCGGATAATGTTTGCTTATTGCATATAGCTCCGGAAAATAACTATGATTTTCGCCGTGTGACTTCACCTGGATTAAGGCAAACAGGTTCAACTGCCACCGAAGTTTGGAAAAGCTTGCTTAGAGAACCGGACCGTTTTATTAGTCTGGGCACCAAACAGCTTTTCGCTGACTTTGATTATGAGTCAATGAGGGCATGGAAAGCTTATATTCTTGAGCGCTATTCAGGAATCTTTGCTTGAATTAAACCTTCAAACCAATCCTCATCACCGTAGCACAGAAGCTAACCACTTCATGCTCAAAATGTAAATCGGACAATTGTGTCTGCAGTTCTTCAACAATCGGGTAAAACTCTTCATCATCCCATTCCCCGCCGGATTGTAATTTTGCCTTTTCAAAATCCTTTTTTGTTTCAAAAGAGATATCGCCAATCAGAATTTTGCCATTTTCTGTCAAGTACTGAAGTAACAAGCGCAAAAAGTTTGCT
>CAYVOY010000274.1:0-1017 GCA_964453395.1 uncultured Anaerolineaceae bacterium | reverse complement strand
AGCATATGTCATGACAATAAAATCGAACTTTTGTCCATCCAGTTCTTTTGGCAGTTCCTTCGCGAAATCAGCAATCAAAAATCTTGCTTCGGGCATGCTTTCACGAGCTTGTTTGAGCATTTCTTCTGAGAAATCGACTGCGCTAATTTTCCATCCTGCATCATAAAATCGGGAAGCCAATGTTCCGGAACCGGTGCCGAGGTCTAACATTTTTCCAACTGGCTCAGCTAAAACAAAGCCGGCTATTCTGTCAAGAACTCGTTCGTAACCGGCAAAGGGATAGCTTTCAGCCTCATTGCTTTCCCTGACATCATCGTCATAATTTTCTGCCCAATTATCAAAATGACTTGCATCCATCTTAGACCCACTTTTGATAGGTAACCTGAATAACCGGTTTTTTCTTGCCAAGCAGAGCCAGGGGCAAGAAAATCATCCCGAGACAACCAGTTTTAAGCAGGGACCAACCACGGTCAACGCTTTGAACGGAAACAACGCGGAAACCGCGCCTCTCGTTTCGGGCAATCGCACGATTTGCAGCCGATTGGCTGTTATATATTTTAATTTTCGTCTTTTTCATATTTTTCTGAGCTTAATCATACCGCATGTTAAACCTGTCATTTCAAGAATTGTCATAACAAAAAAGCCGGTTTCCCGGCTTTTCGTCTGTTTAGCGTATCAAGATTATGAGTTTTTCATAATCACGGAACCGATGGTTTCGGAAACACCTTCGCAGGCATCACAAACTCTTTCCAATCGGTCAAAAATGCGCAACCAAACCAAAACTTCCACCGGATCCGACCCATCGGTGAATAACTTACGCATCGTCGTAAAATAGAGATCGTCGGCTAATTCTTCAATTTCGTTCACTTCAACAATTCTTTGGGAAATTGAGTTTGACTTCCTGAAATTTTCAAAATCATCAAAACAAGCCTTCATCGCCTCGGTACTTCGGACGATTAAATCGACAAAAGCTACTGCTTCGGGGCGCATTTTTTGGACATTGTACATGTAGAACAT
>CAYVOY010000273.1:0-1935 GCA_964453395.1 uncultured Anaerolineaceae bacterium | reverse complement strand
GCCGGAGCATTTTTCGGTTATTCGGATGTGCTTGTGCGTACCTACTATGGAGATGTTCGTTTTGAACGGATTGCCCATGCAAAGACAATTTCCAAATTGGTTGAAAACTTTTGGGCAAAAACCAAACAAAGCGATTTTGAACTGGATGCCAAACAAATCCGCAAGGCTTTGCGCGAAAAGTTTGGAAAACCGGCTGAAGAAGTCAGTTCGAAAGAGATTGAAGAGCAATATGGAATTGACAATGAACTTCAGAGACAAGAAATGAGCTTTTTTGATTGGCTTTTTAGTGATTTTTTGAAGGTTCGTTTTGATTCTGCCGGCACCATTACCTACCGGAAACACTGGTTTGTCCTTTTGCGGAAAACGATTTTGCCCCTTTTGGGAATCTTGCTGGCTGCTGCTTTCCTAATTGCGGTGATAACGCGCAATCTTACCTTTTTGGACTACAACATGTCTTTGGTTTTAGCGATTAGCGTCCTGGTTGTTTGCCTTTCGCTGCTGCTTTACCAATATGCTGATTGGCGAAATGATGTCTTTCAGCTCACGCCCAGCCAAATTATTGACCTTGACCGAAAACCTTTCGGCAGGGAATCTCGTCGGACTGCTCCCCTGGAAAATATTCTCAGCATTGAGTTTGAGCGCAGGGGGATTTTTGCGATGCTCTTTAATTTCGGCACCGTCTATATCTCGGTCGGCAATACTCAGCTGACTTTTAACGATGTTCATCAGCCTTCGAGGGTTCAGCAAGATATTTTTGCCAAAATGGGCAACCATGCCAAAGAGCGCGATTTGCACCAAAAATCTCTGGATCAGGAAAGAATCGCCCAATGGTTTAAGGTCTATCAAGACGAAACAGCGGATTTAATCTCCAGTCAAGACCCTACTGCACCTTTGAAACCACCACGCTCATAGAGTAAAATAATTACGATATAAATATAATGGAGAATAAATGGGATTGTTAGATATTGTTACATTGCCTGCTCCGATTTTGCGTCAAAAAGCAAAGCCGGTGAAAAGGTTTGATAAAAACTTACAGATTTTAATTGATGACATGCTGGATACTATGCGCGATGCACCGGGCGTCGGTTTGGCTGCACCTCAGATTGGGCAATCGATCCGCTTGTTGGTTGTCGAATATGCCAAAGAAGTTGACGAAGAGGACGAAAACGCCCCAAAGCCAAAACCAAAACGCTATGTTTTGATTAATCCTGAGATTGTTGAGCGTTCTGAGGAGATGGTGGAGGGAATCGAGGGTTGCCTTTCAATTCCCGGCATTCTCGGAAAAGTTGAAAGACACGAAGCAATTACGGTGAAGGCATTGAACCGCTTTGGAAAACCGCAAAAAGTCAAAGAATCGGGCTGGATGGCACGCATCATTCAACATGAAATCGACCATTTGGACGGGGTTCTGTACACAGACCGGGCAAGTGAAGTTTTTGAACCGGAGCCTGAAATAGAGGATGAAATCCTCTCTGAAGTTGATGCAGCTTAGCCGCCTTTCGCTGACTAATTTTCGCGTTTTTTCCCGCCTGGAGCTTGATTTCCCCAGGCGGGTGATTTTATTTCATGGTGCCAACGCTCAGGGCAAGACCACAATTTTGGAAGCGGCAGCATTCCTGGCGCTTTTTACCTCAATTAGCACAAGCAACGACCGGGAATTGATTAATTTCAATCTTCCGGAAGAAGAACTTTTGAAAGTTGGGCGGATTGTCGGTGAGTTTGAACGTGGGGGCAAGAAGCATGTTTTGGAAGTGCGCCTAATTTTGGAGTCAAACGGCGAACCGGGGAAGTTTCGCCTGCGCAAAGAAGCACTTTTGAACGGAGTTAACCGCCGCTTCAGTGACCTCTATGGGCAGTTTAATGCGGTTGCCTATTTACCCCAAATGTCAAAAATCTTTGAGGGCGGTCCGGCCGAACGGCGACGCTATTTTGATG
>CAYVOY010000272.1:0-1938 GCA_964453395.1 uncultured Anaerolineaceae bacterium | reverse complement strand
CTTTGGCTGACATGCTGACACCCAGGCTGAAATTGCTCAGCAAAACCGGAATTAATGCCGGAAGGTAGATTGTTTTCCAAATGGTAGCTTTGTTGCTTTTGATGGTTTTCAAATACTCTTCCAAGGCTGTGTTTTTCTTTGCCAGACCGTTGGCGGTGGTGATGGCGATGGTTGGCAAAACAAGAAAAGTGATCAAAAGAATCGGAACAGTGCTTCCTATCCCAAACATCAGCAGGAAGATTACGCCCAGAATGATACCCGGAAGAACCTGAAGCGCAGACATCAGCGAATTGAGCACAGGCACCCACTTTTGCAGGTAGGCAGCAATGCCCAAAAGCGTCCCGATTGAGATTGACAGCGCAAATCCGCTAAGCACCCGGCCGGCGGTAAGCAAGACGTGATGAGAGAAATCTTTAGGAAGATACTCTCTCACGTCAGCCAGGACGGCGATTGGGGAAGGAATGATGTAAGATGGGTAAATCATCGTTCCAATGCTCCAAATCAGCAGGATTATTGCAAATCCAATAGCTTCAGTTCGAAGTGTTGTAATAAAAAGCTTCGAATTTTTCATTAAGTGGTTTACCGATTACCTCGTAGTAATTTTCGATTACCTCCTGCATTTTTGCTCCTGTTGTGAGCTGATAGTTGGTTCCCTGCAAAGCCTTTACCAGAACCGGCTCAGGGAATTTGTAATATTCTGTGACGGCTGCTGCTGCGGCTGCGGGGTCATTTTGGGTTAGGGAAATTGCCTCAGCGAGGGCAGCATTGAAGCGTTCGATATCTTCGGCGTGAGTTGCCGCCCATTCAGTATTGACCATGGTTCCCACCTGAGGGTAACCATCTGAGCCGGGATTATATTTGTTCCACAAATCATAGTAGTTCAAGGAAACAAAGACGTTCTCCTGGCTTCGTACTACTGATACCATCGGTTCGGGCAAAACAACGGCGCTGAGTTTTCCTTCTTTGAGGAGGGCAACCGAAGCATCGAATGGAGAATAGACCGGGGTGAAGTCCGTTTTCCAATCCAAGCCTTCTTGTTCTGTGAAGTAGATGCTTGCTTCTTCGATGGGAGAGCCTTCGAAGGGCACATAGATGCTTTCGCCATTGAGGTCTGCGAAACTTTCTACCGCTTTTCCGTAAGTGACCAAATAGGAAGTCCCGGTAACATAAGAGTTTGCGATTTGAATCGGTGCTTCGTTTTCAAATAAATCTAAACCGACTGAGAGCCCGATAACCAACAAGGGCACATCTCCACGCAGGAAGAGCGTGTTTGCCTGGGACTGGTTGGAATAGAGCACGATTTCGAAATTTTCCAGCTCGTTTACTGCCAGAATCAACGGAATTGAGGAGGTGGATTCAGGGGCATACAAGGTTATTATTTCGGGCTCTGAGACCTCTGCTTCGGGAGCCGGCTGGGCAGTACAGGCAGAGGCGAAAACCATCACCAGAGCGAGTGAGAATAAAACGGTTGTGTGAAGAATTTTTTTCATTGAGTTCCTTATAAAAGTGGATTAGAAAAATTTTTGGACGATCATTAAAAACAGATCGCTTTCAGTTAGGACGCCTGTTAATTTATGGTCATCATCCACAACTAAGAGGGAATGAATGCCATTTTCCAACATAAGTCGGGCTGCTTCAGCGATGGGGGCATCGGGTGAGATTGTGATCAGATCTTTCCTCATCACTTTTTCAACCGGCTGGAGCAAGATTTTTAACAAGAGGTCTTGATGTTCTCTGGAAGCCAAACGTGAGGGGTCGCTGCAGACAAGATCGGTGCGGGTTACGATTCCGACAAGCTGGTTATCGTCGAGCACAGGCAATGTGCGGATGCGTTTGGTGCCCGTCAGGCGGTGGGCTTCCAAAAGCGTGGTTTTGGGCTCGATGCTGATAATTTCATCGCTCATATAATGATCGACCAGGATTTCTTTTTCCAAAAGC
>CAYVOY010000271.1:0-1940 GCA_964453395.1 uncultured Anaerolineaceae bacterium | reverse complement strand
GGCGGGCATCGTCATCGGCAAAGCATTGCGCTATAAAAATTCGCCGATTCTGGAAATTCTGCCAATCAATGCAAGCCGCGCAAGCTTAGCAGAATCAAAACTTCAAGAAAATCAAACGCCCTCCGACATGCAAAACCCGGATAGCGGATCTAATTTGCTCCCAAAGGAAGCAATGTTTATGAATTTTGCTGGTTTGGACTTGCTCAATGGAGAAATTGGCTTTCGTTTTGAATCAAAATGTGATGGTGGTGTCGCTGTTTCCATTCCACCAATCCAAATTTCAGCCTGGCATGAAAGCGTTTTTGAGGATAACGAGTTTGATATCGGCAAAAACATTGCTGTCGGCTGGGAACATCTCGGCTACGATGGCTTATGGATTCACTCCGGCTGGGATTTTTGGAACGAACGCTCCCCAGCAACTGATTTGCAATACTTTATTGAAACCGACGCTCTCAACGAAGTGCAAGAGCTAAAAATAATCGAAATGCGCCTGAGCGACTGTCTGCGTGGCAGTTTTGTTAGTTTGTCAGAAGGCGATACTGTCAAAAACGGCGTTGTCGCAGCAGCAGTACGCGTCCCGGCGACTGCCGTTGATGAGCTATCTGGAAAAACAATGGAACTGGTGCCCTGGCTGGCGGAAAAATATCCCGGAAAAGGCTTTGACGGACTGAGTTCTGATGCGCTTTTGATTAATTTTTGCGGCAGAGCAGCCCTGGACGAACGCACCGACCCAAAAGCTGGCTATTGGACGCAAAGTCGTTATATTCTCGCTATCGAACCGATTGATTAATCAAACTCTCTAAAGCCTAAAGCAAGCTATGTGGGTCAATTTCAATCAACCAATCTTTCAGTGGAAGACTGGGGAGAATTTTTTCAATCTCGGGTCCGCGTAAGACAATTTGCCAACGCCAAAGCCCATGCCTTCGGGCATAATAGGCTGGAACAGGTCCAATAAAATCGCTTTGTTTGAAATTGTTTTCCTGAATAGTTTCCTCAATTAGCCTTGCCAGTTTGCGAGCTTCATTTTCTGCTTTCTCTTCGGAAAGATGACGATATTCCAGTCTAATCAAGCGATTAAAGGGGGGATAGCCGTACAATCGCCGATTTTCGAGTTCTTCTTTATAGAAAGTCTCAAAGTCGTGTTTTGAAGCGGCTCGAATGACAGGGTTTTCCACTTGGTAAGTTTGCATGACAACTTCCCCACCAAGGGGACTCCTTCCGGCGCGTCCGCTAACCTGGGTCAATACCTGAAAAGAGCGTTCAGCGGCGCGATAATCCGGCAGGTTCAGACCAACCTCCGCCAAAACAATGCCAACCAGGGTTACCAAAGGCAAATCCAAACCCTTCGCCAGCATCTGTGTGCCTATCAGGATGTCAGCCCGATGAGCACTAAAATGTGACAGAATCAACTCATGGTCGCCTTTGTTCCTGGTCGTATCAGCATCCCAGCGCAAAATTCGCGCCTCGGGAAAACGCTTTTTTACGATTTCTTCGAGCTTTGCTGTGCCCAAACCCAGCTGTCGGATTTGCTTGCTTCCACATTCGGGGCATTTATTGGGCATTTTGCGGGTATAACCACAAAGATGGCAGAGCAAACCCCTCTTTTCGCCATGCCAAATCAGGCTTTGCCCGTCATTCGGACAGCGCAGGTTCTGCCCGCAATCACGGCAAAAGACATAGGTGGCTTGTCCTCGACGGTTGAGAAAAAGAATTGCCTGTTGATTTTTACTCAAGACCTTCTCGAGTTTGTTTTCTAATGAACGCGACAAAACTCCGGTATTGCCACTGAATAACTCTTGCCGCATATCCACAATTTCTACTTTGGGGAGGTCAAAAGTAAGCAAATCATTCACAGTAGAAAGATCGGGCAAGTTAAATTTGAGCGATGTGGCTTGTTCTTCAAGCCTTTGACGGTGTGCCAAAACCCGTCTGGGTAATTC
>CAYVOY010000270.1:0-1944 GCA_964453395.1 uncultured Anaerolineaceae bacterium | reverse complement strand
CCACATCCTCGCTTGCCTCGCCATTCTCGCTATGCCCGATTTGCAAAAGGTGCACGCGAAAATTGCCGACGGCAAAAGCACTGTCTACTATATTAAAGAGCACTTTGAGCTTGATACCGGAGTCGGCGATTTGATTTCTTTGCAAGCCTGGGGCGAAGGCGTTCACGGGCTCAGCACAAGGGGCCTCAAATGGGAGCTGAGCAATGCCAGCCTCCATCCCTGGGGTGCGCTTGGTTTGAGCAATCTCGCTCTCCAAAATCGAATAACTGTCTCGTTAAAATCCGGACAACTTTACCTGACCCACACTAAAAATCAACCCATACATAAAAAGGAGCATGATGCTTAAAAAAGTATTCCCCATTTTGCTTATTTTGATAATCGGTCTGTCTGCTTGCCAGCCTGCCGCTCAAAACCCGGGATCGTCCGAAAATCCTCGCGAATTGACCATTATGACCCACGACAGTTTCAGCATTAGCGCTGAGCTCGTCAGCAAATATGAAGCTGACCATCAGGTAAAGCTGACTTTCATCCAAGGCGGCGATGCCGGTTCTGCGCTGAATCGTCTTGTCCTCACATCGGGTGAAAACAAGCAGCCCGAAGCCGATGTCTTCTATGGCTTGGACAACTCTTTTCTTTCACGTGGCTTAGAACAAAATCTTTTTGAAGCTTACGAAGCAACAAATTTAGATGCAATCCCCGAAAATTTCAAACTCGACCCTGAAAATCGCGTCACCCCGATCGACTTTGGCGATGTTTGCATCAATTATGACAAAGCCTGGTTTGCCGAAAACAATCTTCAACTGCCTTCTTCGCTCAAAGACCTTGCCAATCCGATGTATCGCGACCTGCTGGTTGTTGAGAACCCTGCCACCAGCTCTCCCGGTTTGTCCTTTTTGATGGCAACTATTGCCGAATTTGGCGAAAATGGCTACCTGGATTTTTGGCAATCCCTCAAGGACAATGGCTTGACAGTTGTCGCTGACTGGGAAACCGCATATTACACAAATTTCTCCGGCTCTTCCGGCAAAGGACCCCAGCCGCTGGTTGTTTCTTATGCCTCCAGTCCGGCTGCGGAATTAATCTATGCCGAAACCGAATTAACAGAATCGCCAACCGCCTCATTGGTCGCCCCCGGCATGTGCTGGCGTCAAATTGAATTTGCCGGCATTCTCAAAAACACGCCTAACCGTGATTTGGCGGAAGACTTCATCGACTTCTTGCTCAGTCGCGAATTCCAGGAAGATATGCCAATGCAAATGTTTGTCTATCCGGTTTTACCCGAAGCAAGCTTGCCCGAGGCCTTTGTGCGCAGCACTCAAATCCCCGAAAGCGTAGCTACGCTCGATTCAACCCTGATTGCCGAACAACGCGACCTTTGGGTGAACGACTGGACGAATTTAATCTTGAAATAGGCAAGCCTGTCATGAATTTGAAGCGCTCGAAATCTCTTACATGGTTGCTCTGGCTGATTCCACTGGCTTTTTTGCTGGTCTATTTCTATCAGCCTCTTTTGGCAATCTTCAGGCAAGTTTTTTCTGAGCGCTTCAGCCAAGGCTGGCAATTTTTCAGCTGGGCTCAAATCAGCAAACCGCTTGGCTTCACCCTTTGGCAAGCCAGCCTCTCAACCTTTTTCACGCTCCTGATTGGGCTTCCGGCTGCATATCTGTTTGCCCGTTTTGACTTCCCCGGCAGAAAAACCCTGCGCAGCATCAGCCTTTTACCTTTTATTTTGCCAACGGTAGTGGTTGCCACAGCCTTCAACAGTCTGATCGGTCCAAAAGGCTGGCTGAATTTGATTCTGATGAATCTCTTCAACTTAAATAGTCCACCGCTCGATTTGCTCAATTCAATGCCGGCAATCATCCTCGCCCATGTTTTCTTCAACACTTCTATTATTATCCGCATGGTTGGCAACAGCCTCAGCCGCCTCAACCCCCATTATGA
>CAYVOY010000269.1:0-1949 GCA_964453395.1 uncultured Anaerolineaceae bacterium | reverse complement strand
ATTTTTCTTCTGCCTCAGGAGCTTTGTTTACATCCGGATGATACTTTCGCGCTAATTCGCGATAAGCCTTTTTAATTTCAGCATCCGTAGCTGTTTTGCTAACACCAAGCGTGGTGTAATAATCTTTGTAATCCATAGTTAAATACCTTGCACCTAAGTTTTCTTATATTGTAGTGCCAGATTGTCGGATGATTATTAACAGCCTTTACGAAGACTCTGCGTTTTCTTGAAGATACTTCCCACGATACTCTTCCGGTAGTGTTCGGGCAATCTGTTCCATTATTTCTTGTCCGGCTCGTTTGACATCATCCCGACTTGGAACCGCAGCCTGCCCTTCATTCATAAGCGGACCAAATGGTTTGCCAATCCGAGTGACAGCTCGGGCAAGGCGGCGCTTTTTTAGAATGGTACCAAAAATATCCCAGTTATCGTCGCTATAACTGCCAATCGGCACAATCGGAACCCCCAGTCGTAATGCTAAAAAGGCTGCCCCGGGCAGGGGATCGGTAAGCGGTGGCTTGTGAACATGCCCTTCGGGGAAGATAGCCAAAACACCTTTTTGTTCAAGGATTGCTTCAGCAGCACGAATCGCTTCTAAATTAGCCTTCCCTTGCGTAATTGGCAAAGTTCCCCAAATTGTCGGTAAAACTTTGAAAATTCCAGGCGCATTTGGCATTTCTGAGTCGCTAATAAGTTCAAGGGAATATCTTGTGGCGTGGATTGGCCCAATTGTGTCTAAAAAATGAAAATGGTTCGCCACGATTAAGAGCGGACCTTCTTTGGGAAGGTTTTCTATCCCTTCTAATTTATAGTCCAGTACTAAACCGGCCGCCAAAGCAATACCTGAGCGGAGAAAACCGCGGCGGTGATTGTTCCGAGGATAGGGGTACTTCTTGTGATATTCGTTTTTGCGCGTTGAAACAGCCATACAATATCCTTTGATTGAGCTATATCTATTTTATCAAAAACATCCAAATTTTAAAAGCGCTCTGTTAATTTCGTGACATCTGCAATATGTCAATTTTGAAAATTTGGTCGTCGTTTTCGTTTGGGCTTCCCCGCCCATCCCTATTTGATGTGCCGACGTAGAGTAAACCGTCGGATCCAAGCCTGATAGCGCGCAAGCGTCCGAACTGATTAACAAAATGCCGGGTCAGGCTTTCGGGATTAAGGTCGTCGAGGGGGACAGAATAGAGCGTGCTGCCGCGCAAGCCGGTGAACCAGGCTTGCCCATCTACAATTTCGAGGTCGCCGGGTGCCCAGGTTTCGTTTCCGCCGGAGTGCAAAAGAGGCGTAATCATGCCATCACGAACTTGGTCGCCTTGAATCACAGGCCAGCCATAATTCCCGCCGATTTCGATTAAGTTGAGCTCATCATAACCGCTGCCGAATCCGCTTGGGCCGTGTTCGGTGGACCACAACCGCCCCTCTTCGTCCCATGCCAAACCTTGTGGGTTGCGGTGCCCATAGCTGTAAACCGGATTGTCAAATGGATTTTCGCTCGGAATACTGCCATCGTCATTCAAACGCAGGATTTTCCCTGAATGCAAATTAACGTCTTGCGCAGAATCAGGGTTTTGGGCATCGCCGGTCGTGATGTAGAGCATTCCATCGGGGCCAAATTCTATTCGTCCGCCGTCGTGATTCCCCGCTCCGGGAATATCGTCAATCAGAATCCGTTTATCGCTGATTTGTCCGTTATCAAACCGATAGCTTTCAACCCGGTTACGAATTCCGGCGCTCGTTGCATAACTTAGGTAAAGGTAGATTAAGCTGTTTTCATCAAAGTTAGGGTGAACCGCCAAACCGAGCAAACCACTTTCGCCCTGCTCGTAAACATCTGGAATTAGGATTTTGCTTTCTTCGTTTTTATCTAAAACAACTAAATTACCACCGCGTTCGGTGATCAGAATTTTGCCATCAGGCAAAAAAGCGATTTCCCAAGGAGC
>CAYVOY010000268.1:0-1950 GCA_964453395.1 uncultured Anaerolineaceae bacterium | reverse complement strand
GTCCGAAAACTTGAAATCAAACTTTCCTTTCAGGTAGTCGGAGATGGTCATTTTATATGATATTGAGAATGTACATCAACTTAGGCTTGTCGGGAACAACAAGAGAGGTCATTTCCGTCTCCATATACTGAATCTTTTTCAGTAAGTCGAAATCCACTGTCATTAAGAGTCGCCCTCCGTAATAATCTGCGTAGGCAGACCTTTCGGACGGATTGATTTTAAACGGGGCAACCGTCAAAATTTCACCTATCTTCCCGTTGGGCACCAAAGCCCACGCATCTGGGTTGAATGACCGAAACTCGATATTCTCAACCTTTTTGGTTTTCGGGTTGGTCTTGTCCACGCTCGAGATGCTGTCAACGACGGTAACAGGGTAACGAAGGAAGCTCTTAAAAATTTCCAGCCGCCTTTCACGGGGAGTAACCTCCACTTGTGCGGCTTGCTGCCCTGCATCACCTAATGGGAGCACCACTGTTCCGATCAAGGCTTTCACCTTGGAGTGGTTTAATGTTTCTTCCATCGTGTTCTCGTCAACCTCCCAGTGCATTGCACGCCCTTTTTTCTTGGCCACAAATTCAACATCCTGCAAGTTTTTGACAGGATTGGCGGCAGAGCCTTCGACGGTATGGTCATTATCTGTCCACCATCTTGCCGTGCCGGTCAGGGATGTGATATTGCCTCCGGGAATATTCGCCTTATATAATCTGCCAACTATACCACCCGGGTTATTTTCATCCGTGGTCTCGAATTGCCCGCAAGACACCATCTGATGACGTTGGTATGTCATGGCGTTTGTATGCGAATCAATCAGTTTCTTGGTTGATTCAAACAAAGTTCCCAAAGCTGAATCCGTGATGTCGCCAGTTACGGCTCCCAGTTCAAGCTTCTGGCGATATTGGACTTCATCAAAATCAGCCCTTTTCTTCTGCCTCGGTATCTTACCGGTGGAGAGAACCGCACTTTCGTAGTTAATCGGGGTTCCGGGTGAATCAATATCCACATAGGTAGCCATAGCATTGATCCCGTATTCGGCTTCAAGTTGCTCGAAAGAGAAATTGGTTTGCATATCTCTCCTGAAAGGGAATCCGGGCGTTTCCAGTTTGTTGTACATTTCTTTCCCTTTGTCGATGAAAGACTGTAACTGGTTCTTATTCACTCCTGCGAGTGTAAGAATGTCATAAATTGCTTTATCTCCTGTCCACATAATTAGACTCCTTTCTCAAATTTGATAGTTACCAATTCCTTTTTGAAAATCTCCGGCAACGAAGGAGCGATGTCTTCACGAATTCTACCGTCGTCAACACAAGCACCGGTTCCGATAGTGTCGCCTTCTTCTTTTACCACGTCATGCCTCAATAGTCCATTGGAGGTAGCGACGATAACTGCGTCTGCACCCTGCTTATCAGCGATGACAAGGATGTTTCCGGCGGCTGCGGTGATTGCCGCATTCAAAGTCAATTCTACTTTGCCATCAACTTCTGCCCCGATGGCGGCCACATTGAATCCCGTTCCTGTTCCATCTAAAGTTTCAGGAGCAATAATTACTTTGTCACCAACAACGGGAACATTTGCTGCATACACTTTAACCTTAGTGGTAGTAGAAGCATCCGATACCTCGAATGTCCTGATAGCGATCAAAGTTCCGCCCGATTTGTCCAGGCGCACAGCCGTCCCTGCGGGGATAACTGCGCCAACAGGTAAATTCTCAAATCCGACGATACCGCCGCCTCCTGATTTTACCCCATTTACCTCCAGCCATACCTGCACCGGTACACCGAAGGTTTTGTTTTTTTGTCCGTAAGTGTTATATCCCATTTTGTTCTTCTTTTAAGCGGCTGAAAAATGAATCGAGATGAGAGGCGTCCTCTTTTGCTTCTGTTTTTTCAGGTGTGATTCCAAGTTTTCCGGCAGCCTCACTTACCTTTTCAGTAAACTTTTCAGCAGCACCCT
>CAYVOY010000267.1:0-1964 GCA_964453395.1 uncultured Anaerolineaceae bacterium | reverse complement strand
GCACGTTGCAATGAATTGCATGGCAATAATTGTACTGGCAGCGGTCCTGATTGGGCAGGCTGGCATCCTGAAAATTATGAACTCGAAACTTTGCTTGCCAAAGCGCAAACAATCGGCGTGATGAGCAATCCGGATCTTGACCTGGATGTCCGCTCTTTGCGCGAATTGATCATTTATGGCTTGAAAGGGATGGCTGCTTACGTTGACCATGCCTATGTGGTGGGCGGTCGCGATGAAAGCATTTTGGCTTTTATGATGGAAGCGCTTGAAGCCACCACCAATGACGAATTGGGTAAGACCGAATTGCTCGCGATGGTGCAAAAAACCGGTGAATATGGCGTGAAGGCGATGGCATTTTTGGATGCCTCCAATACCGGCCGCTTTGGACATCCGGAACCGACCCAGGTCAACTTGGGCGTCGTTCCCGGCCCCGGCATTTTGGTCAGCGGTCACGATTTGCCCGATTTGGAAGAGCTGCTCATCCAAACCCAAGGCACTGGTGTAAACGTTTATACGCATGGCGAAATGTTGCCGACCAATGCCTACCCGGAATTGAAGAAATATCCCCATCTGATTGGAAATTATGGCGGTTCATGGTGGCATCAAGACGTGGAATTTGGTACATTTAATGGCCCAATTTTGATGACCACTAACTGTATTGTTCCGCTTAAAGATTCTTACAAAGACCGCATTTTTACAACCGGAATGACCGGTTATCCTGATGTGCCGCATATTGCCGACCGCCCGCTTGGTGGGCATAAGGATTTCAGCACAATTATCGAGCTCGCCAAAACCTTGCCCGGTCCGACAGAACTGGAAACTGGCACGATTCCGATTGGCTATGCTCACAACACGGTTCTTAGTGTTGCAGATAAGGTGATTGAGGCTGTCAAAGCCGGAGCAATTTCACGCTTTGTGGTGATGGGCGGTTGTGACGGTCGCCATAAGACCCGTCAATATTACACCGATGTTGCCCTCGCTTTGCCGGAGGATACGATCATTTTGACCGCCGGTTGTGCGAAATATCGCTATAACAAACTTGGTTTAGGCGATATTGCCGGTATTCCTCGCGTTTTGGATGCCGGGCAGTGTAACGACAGCTATTCGTTGGTTGTAATTGCTCAGGCGCTTGCCGGTGCTTTTGAATGCACGGTCAATGATTTGCCGCTTTCGTTTGATATTGCCTGGTATGAACAGAAGGCTGTGATTGTCTTGCTGGCTTTGCTCTCATTGGGTGTCAAGAAAATCCGGCTTGGACCGACGCTGCCGGCATTCCTTTCGCCGAATGTCGTCCAGGTTTTGGTCGATGCCTATGATTTGAAACCAATCAAAACAGCTGAAGTCGACGTCCCGGCTATGATGGCTGGTGGGTAAGATTTTTCTTGCGATAAATAGACAAATGAGGTTGGGCTTCCCAACCTCATTTTTGTTAATCCAGTCCAAGGCTTGATGATTATCTTCTTCTGTCATCTTAGATCACGGACTTTTGAAACAGACGCCCGGTACTTTGACAATTCACAGAAAGTTTGCCACACAATAAATTAGTTTATAGTATAATAACAAAAAGTAAATGTCTATATCCTTATTACTCGACCGCTTATTAACAAAAAAATGATGTGAGGAATCATATGGGAAAAAAAGTTGCGCTGTCATTTACAAGAGTTTTAATCATTGTAGTATTGTTTTTCTCAAGTAATCCCGTGTTAGCCAAATCGATAATTGTTGGAGACAACGATATAGCAATAAATTCAGACTGTCCTCCAGTTCAAAACACTCCGTCTTTTACTATTGTTTATGGGTCAGCTATCCTAAATGGTACAAACGCACCTGTTGGAAGCGTAGTCAAAACATATTCGCCTAGAGGAGATTTGGTCGGATGCTTTAAAACAACATCGGCGGGAAATTTTGGGTTGATGTTTGTTTATGGAGAAGACAATACCGTCAATCCACCAATACCTGGCATG
>CAYVOY010000266.1:0-2030 GCA_964453395.1 uncultured Anaerolineaceae bacterium | reverse complement strand
ATAGTGTCACAGCCACGAAAATTTCTAGGCAAACTTCCCTCACAGACTTTTGGGAAGCAACTTCAACAAGTCTTCCTTCAAAAGGAGTAGTTCGTCATCGTGTTTGCTGCCTCGGTATTCATCCACGATTACAACGGCGTCCAGAGGATGCACGGTTGATGGCTGGTCATCGACCATAAAGCTTGTATCTGGTTGGTAATCCGGCAGTAGCGTAAGGTCCTTCAGGTATATTTCCATATCTCCCCACCCCTCGTTCTTATAAATTTTTCGGCAGTGGGCTCTGGTTCTAATAAAGTGGAACTTGTTCAGGTCGCCGACTACCTTTTTTAAAAGATACTTAGCATATTCGGCTTTGGCGGAAGAATAAATGCCCACCGTAAAGTGCTGAAAGCAAAAGTCCATGAAATCATGCAAATGGGGCTTCAAATAGACCTTGCGTCCCTTGTAGCAAAAATCTGCTTGCTGATTCAATTGCTCCCAGGTACTGTGCAAAAGGGTTTCGTCGATGTCGAGTACCAGCAGTGGTTTTTGAAGCATAAAGAATATGACTCTAATTATTATAACTACTTTTAGGCATTCCTCTCTATCAAACCGACTTCATGGAGCAATTCCTTGTTGATTCTTGTGGGTAAACGGCCCACTGAGGCTAGTTCATCAATACTCTCGTACCATTGAGCCAAAGACACATTTCTGACATTAATGGCTCGCACATGCATTGTTAATACAATATTGTATATGATCTGACAGATGTTTCGCATTTCAATAGCCTCACTACGCGTAATACTTTCTCCTGCATGTACATATGCGCTTCGTTTTGTGTAGAGCTCACTGATTCGGAAATACTCAGCAGTATGCTTGGTCCCTTTCGGATACCAAATCAAAGCAGCAATTCGGTTCTTTAACAGATTTGAACGAGCTTCCAAATCATCGTCATTCAAAATGGTGTCAAGGGTAATCCAAAACGAAAGAAATGCTTCATCAACCTTATTGTCAAAAAGGGCTTTGTTGGCTCCAGCGACACCTTTCACCAGAAGCCCTAACACATAACTAAATCCTGTTAGTTCATCACAAGATTCATTATAAAATGAAACCAATTCTGAAACCTTATCGCCCGCCAACTGACTGGAATAGTCTACCAATTCAACATATGTTTTACAAGGAACAACCCAACCACCCAGCATATTCTTAACCTTTGCAAACACGGTTACTAGAACACCAGAGCCCAAACCATAATCTTTATAGATCTTTGGATCGTAAAAAGCTGCTCCAATTGCTACGGAAATCTCCTGCTCGTGCTCAAAATCAACCCAAAATTGTTTCTCTAATTCAAAAGCTAAAGCGTCAAAATAGCTCGCCAGTACCCGCTCCACATCGGCTAAACTATACTTCCTAATCAGCCTCTCGTAATTAAACAGCTGAAAACTGGTCGTCTGGCGCCTAAAACTTAAGCGAGCTTTATTATCCTCGAAATCCAACAAATTACGTTTGTGAAAATCCGACTTAGTATTATCCTCGATATCCTTTTTAAGACGGGCTGAATCAAAACGACAAATTTCTATAGTCTTTAGCCTGATGGGCTGAAAATCAGCATCTACTTCAAGGTGCATAGGATACACCTGATGCACTTCGCATGTAGTCCAACTAGTAGCCATAATATGCATCCAAAGCTGCTTGCTATTCATACGTAGCTCAGTCGCACGCAACATTTGGTAGAAAACAAGGATATTCGCAGCTATATGATCTGAGTAAAGATGTCCTCGAGCCACCAACTGTTCCTTCAAGTCTGCAAGAAAGTTCTCAGAACTATAGGTGTCGGTTACAGGGAAAAGAACAAACAAAGGAGCCCCCTTTTTGGCTGTGAACTGCTTTTTATCAATGCCAGTGAGAAAAGGATTGGTTGACAAAGAAAAAAAACCAGGTTGAGGGCTGGCTGCAATTTTAATTTCTTCGAGCTTTTTGATAAAGTTATCCATAAGTATTTCTTTAACGTTCACAATAAAACAGTTTAATTAAGTTAGGCATTTTTAATC
>CAYVOY010000265.1:0-2051 GCA_964453395.1 uncultured Anaerolineaceae bacterium | reverse complement strand
GAGAGCAGGAACTCGTTCCAAGTCCACATGAAGATCAGAACAATTAACGTCGTAACTGACGGTTGGGCGAGGGGAAAGAGGATTTGCCATAAAATTTGCCAGCGATTGCAACCATCGATTGTTGCAGCATCAACTAACTCCCGAGAAGCGGTTTCGAAGAAAGAAGACATCCAAAGCGTCCCAAATGAGACGCTTAAGCCTACCTGAGGCAGGATCAAAGCCCAATAGGTGTTGCGTAATCCAAGCGCATTCATCCAGTTGTAAAGTGGAATAATTACCGCCTCAAAAGGCACCATGTAACCAATCAACATGACCGCAAAAAGAATGCCTTTAGCCGGCATTGGGAGTTGCCCAAAGGCATACCCGCTAAGAATTGAAAGGAAAACGCTGGTGACAACCACGGTTGTGGTAACAATCACACTGTTTTTGAAGAAAACGTTAAATTTGCCAATTGTCCAGGCTTTTTGGAAATTCTCGAAGGTCCAGTTTTCAGGCAAGCCAAAAGGCGAGCTGACAATTTGGTTGTCGGTTTTGAAGGCGCTGTTCAACATTCCCCATATAGGCAGCAGAACGATGAGCATGAAAATTGTCAAAATGATATAACGAGGGAGAAGTTTTTTCCAGCGTTGGTTCATGTGGATGCCTCCTCACGGTTACTTATAAAGCGGCGAATCAGGAATGAAAGCAGGAGGATGATCGCTGTCAAAACCGTGGCAATTGCTGCGCCATAGCCAATCCGGTTATTTAAAATGGCAGAGCGGTAAATTAAAAATCCGGTGACCAGCGTTGTTTCGCCGGGTCCGCCTTTTGTTGTGGCATAGATTAAATCGAAAACGCGCAAGGCGGAAATCATCGTTGTGACCATCGCAACGCCAATTTCTGCACGCAAACCGGGAACTGTAATGTGGATGAAGCGATTGAAAGCATTAGCGCCGTCTATTTCGGCAGCTTCGTATTGCTCGGTGGGGATGCGTTGAATTCCTGCCAAAAAAAGCACCATACAAAAGCCATATTGCACCCAACTGCCGATTGAGCCGACAGCCGGAAGGGCGAATTCAAAACTTCCCAGCCAGGCTTGCCGCCAGCTGTCCAAGCCAACTAATGAGAGGAGTTGGTTGATAGGCCCGCTAACGGGGTTGAACATCCAGCGCCAAAGGACACCGACGACGACCATGCTGATGACCTGGGGCAGGAAGAATACTGTTCTGAAAAAGGTGAAACCGGGTAAGTCAGTGCCGGTCAATATTGCAGACAAAAATAAGCCGATTAAAATCGGGATGATGCTGTAAAAAATGATAAAGATCAGGTTGTTTGAAATTGCTTTCAAAAAAAGCGGATCGGAAAAGAGGTTGACGTAATTTTGGATGCCAATAAAAGTTCTTTCGGCAGAAATGCCATTCCAATCAAAAAAGCTTGACCGGAAGGTCTCCAGGATTGGGATAAAGGTGAAAATCAGATATATCAAAAAAGCGGGCAGGAGGTAAAGCCAGCCTTTCCATTTGCTTTCTCCCGGATAACGATGATTGGCGGTTTTCATGGTGAATTTCGTCCGCCCGTTTTGAGACAGGCGGACATTTAATTTAACCTAAATTCCTATTTCTCTTGCAGGAACTTCGCGTAGTCGGCTTCGACTGCGGCGGTGAAATCGGCAGGGGTGCTGAGTCCGCCGAGCATTTTTTGCAGTTCGGAGACAAGCGTATCTTCCATGGTTGGGGTTGCCCAATCAATAAAGTGACCTACGGCATTTTGTTTGTTAATTGTATTCCAGGCGAGCAAAGTATCGCCGAATATATTATCAGTATCAACTTTGCTGTCAGCAGGCAGCGACATTGCGGGGACCATTCCGGCTTCTGCCCAGAGCTCAGCAGCCCGAGGGCTAATCATCCAGTCGAGGTATTCGGCTGCCAAGTCAGTATGTTGGCTGCTTTTACGAATAGCGAAGGGGATACCAACGCCACCGATTGCCATGGTTGCTTTTCCACTGAAACCGGGGAGTAAGAAGAAGCCAAATTCCTGGTCGGTGCCGGTCATTAGTTCGGGGGCGAGCCAAG
>CAYVOY010000264.1:0-2067 GCA_964453395.1 uncultured Anaerolineaceae bacterium | reverse complement strand
CGCATCATTAATGCGGTTGCTTCGGCTTCCGGCATATTGGTTAAGAGCTTAGGCCCAAAGAAAATCATCGCGACATTAATTAACAGAAGCAAACCGCCGCCGATATAACCAAGCGCATAACCGCGCGAGGAAACCGCATCGATTTCATCATCTTTGGCAACATGAGGCAAGAGGCTGTCATAAAATACCAAGGAACCTGCAAAACCGACCGTTCCGAGAATATAAAGCACAATACATAGTGTTTGATCGGCTGGGCTTACTACGAACCACAAAAGGGCGGTGCTGATTACACCGAGGGCAACAAAAATTCCCATAAAGAGCTTTTTGCGAGCTTTGAAATCCGCAATCGCTCCCAAAACCGGACCCATGAGAGCTGCGATAAGACTGCCAATTGCCACAGCATTGCCCCAAATTGGCACAGCGGCGCCCTTTGCAATATAGGTGGCGAAATAAAGTGGCAAAACCACGCCCATGATGGTTGTGGCAAATGAGGAATTCGCCCAGTCATACATCACCCAGGCTTTGACTGCGCGTTTGTACTGCTTTTCGTTAACTTCGTTTTGTTGTTCCATGTTCTCCTAAGGTATCGAATAGTCTATTATTGGCGGTGCTGTCAAATCTGCACCGAGAGACACAAAGGTTTCATCAATCAATTTTAAAAGTTGCTCCGGCTCGGTAGTGGTCAGAAGCGGTTTCAACTGCTCACGAGTCAAATTGTAAGGTTCAAGGTATGCTTTCAAGCTTTTGCGGAAGGGCATAACACCACGTTCAGGTTGCAAACGGCTCATATCTTCAAGTTGAAATCGCGCAGTTTGATAGACTTCGGTAATCGAAATTTCATCGCGATTGCGCCAGCTAAAAATCCAAGGGTTCGCTTTCGCAGCCCGCCCTATCATCACGGCATCACAACCGGTTTCATTTAACATGCGCTTTGCGTCTTCAACAGTCACAACATCACCATTGCCAATTACAGGAACACTTAATCGCTGCTTAAGTTCCGCAATTTGCTCCCAGCGTGCCGGTTTGTTGAAAGAGCGCTTCATGGTTCTGCCATGCAGGGCAACCAGCTTTGCGCCATTTTCAACCGCAATTTCAGAAAGCTCAAGATAGTTCAGCGAAGTCTCATCCCAGCCCAAGCGCATTTTAGCCGTAACCGGAACTTTGACCGCTTGTGTTACCAGGCGAAAGATATCGCGCACCATCGCCGGATTACGCATCAAGCCAACTCCGGCTCCGCGATTTGCCACGCTGCCAGCGGCACAGCCCATGTTGATATCAATCATATCCGGTTTGAATTCCTCTTCAATTTGGGCGGCGCATTCCGCCATGCGGACTGCGTCATTGTCGAGCAATTGAACGGCAAAAGGGCGTTCGGCTTCCCGAAAGAGCATCCGTTTCAGCTCATAACTTTTCTGATGAGCAAAGTCGAGTGTATTGACAAATTCGGAGACCGAATATGCCGAGCCGAGTTTGCGCGTTATCCAGCGAAAACTGGCATCCGAAAGCCCATCCATCGGGGCAAGGATAAGACGCCCATAAATCGGGATGTCGCCAATCATCAAAGCCGGGCTTTGCTCTCGTTCAATCATAATTATTCTTTCGTCCTGAAGAAGATACTAACAATTTTGTGTGCACCAAGCGGCATTTCGATTTCTCCATTTTCGCTGAAATCAAGTTTAGCCATCGGGCTTTCGTCCAGGTAGACCAATTCGGCTGATTTGTTAGGCAAGTTGACTTTGACTTTCAGGTCAATCGTCTGATCGACCAAATTGACGCCGCGCAAAATCCAGCCGGATTCGTTTTCAGCTTCTTTAAGACTCGTAATTAGGAAATCGGAGGGTTCCACGCTGACCATTTGATTGGCTGGAGGCAATTTCCCGGCTTGCAAAGGCAAGACATTCGCATCAAATTCGGTTTGGTAAGCGTTCGCCATTTGAACTGCAGACTTGAAATCTTGACCATGCGGAATAATGGCGTAGTTATAAAGATAAGTCGCTTGTTCCTGAGCGCCGGGGGTTGGCAGGGGAGGCCCCGCCTGCCCCTTGCGATTCCAAAGGTCATCACGAG
>CAYVOY010000263.1:0-2077 GCA_964453395.1 uncultured Anaerolineaceae bacterium | reverse complement strand
CGCCATGTAATTCCACCACGGATTTCACAATCGAAAGCCCAATCCCGTGTTTGCCGTTAGGCCCTTTATAAAAACGCTCAAAGACATGAGGCAAATCTTCTGCGGCAATTCCGGGTCCGTCATCACTCACGGCAACCTCAACCCCATTTTTACACTGATGGCAACTGAGTTTAATTTCACTTTTGGCATAGCGCAAGGCGTTTGAGATCAGGTTCGTGAAAGTTCGATAAAGGTGTTTTTCGTTATAGTTCAAGAGCACAGCTTCTTGATCAAAATCAAACACTATCTCAATTTCCTTTTTATCTGCCATAGGTCGCAGATGTTCGGCACAAAGCGAAAGCGTTTCGCGCAAATCGTTTTCTTCCATCTCCAAATTGGTATTGAGGGTATCAATTCGAGATATATACAAGAGGTCTTCAACCAAAGCGCGCATTCGTTCAGTTTCAGCAACAATCGTTGCGCCTGCCGTTTTAGGTTCCATCAAACCAAGCTCCACACCTTCGGCAAAACTGCGAATCGATTGCAAAGGCGTTCGCAACTCATGCGAAGCATTCTGAAAAAAGAGTCGCTGATCCTTGTCGTAAGCCTCCAGCCGCTCAGCAGACAAATTCATCGCATCGCCCAGTTCTTCAAATTCCTTATCCTGAAAAGCAAATTCTCGCTGTCCAAAATTCCCCTTGCCAATCTCCTCAGCAAAACCGGACAAATCCTTCACCGGTGCCGAAATTGAACCGGCAATCGTGTTGGCAATGATAAAACTAACCAACATCCCAACAATCATCACCACTCCCAAAGCCAAATTGACGGTCTGGACAAGGTGGTTGATTCCGGCGACGCTGACGTAAAAAACGAAGTAGAAATCTGGAAGCAGGGCATCCGGAACCGAAGAGATGTAATAGGCATCGTTGTCAGTTTTCACAAAAAGATAACGGGCGTCGCTCAAATCGGTCTTTTTAGCCTTCAAAGAAGAAGCCATTTGCAAGATTTCATCAACTTCTTCTTCGCTCAGGTCTTTGTCGAAAGTCCAAACTTCATAAGCAGAATTAATCACCAGCACCTGTCCGCGTTCTCCAAAACGAGGTTTCTTCTGTCGGGAGAGGTCAGGCAGGAAGGGATCCGTCCCATTGCCGGGTGGAAGTCCCTGGGCTGTCCCAAATGTTTGCACCAAATTATCAAGCTGATTTTGAACACTCGCCTTAATATAATTATTTATAAAAAGATTAAAAGCAATAAAAACACTGGCGAAAACAACAAGCAGCAACAAGAGCAGCATGATAAAAATACGGGGCTTGAGCTGCCAGCGTCGCCCTAAAAAATGCTTATTCATTCTTTTCCTGAATTTTTAGCCGAAAACCATAACCCCAAACCGCCTCGACCTGAACTTTACTTTTCTCAAGTTTCTTGCGCAAACGGCGAACCGTATCATCTGTTGCCCGGGTGGCAATTTCAGTTTTGTAGCCCCAAATATTTTCAAGCAATTCATCTCGCGAAACCGCACGGTCTTTCATTTCCACCATGTATCGCAAGAGTTCATATTCATTTGGCGTGAGTGCTAATTCGTTTCCCGAAATTTTGACGATTTTGCTCCCCGAATTGATGCTAAGGTCGCCAAATTGAAGTACACGGTCGTCTTCGATCTGCCCCTGATTTCCTTTTTCAAATTCGATTCGTCGAAAAATCGCTTTGACTCGCATCACCAGCGACATCGCTGAGAAAGGTTTTGTGAAATAATCATCGCTTCCGAGGCTTAAGCCTGTTGCGTAATCGAGATCAGAGTCACGAGCGGTCAGCATGATAATCGGCACGGTAGAAAGTTTGCGCAATTCGGTGCAAATCGTGAAGCCATCGCTGCCGGGCATCATAACATCCAAAATGACCAGATTACAGGCTTCATTTTTAAATGCCTCCAGCAACAAATCACCATTTTCAAAGGCAGTTACCGCATAGCCTTCACTTAGCAGGAAAGTTTTTAGTGCCTCGCGAATGTTCTGCTCATCATCAGCAATGTAAATACTTTTTTTCATCTCGCTCATAATCAGGAGTTCCTTAGTCTATTATTATACAAGCAATGCAATGG
>CAYVOY010000262.1:0-2082 GCA_964453395.1 uncultured Anaerolineaceae bacterium | reverse complement strand
ATACCCTTGGTCAGGCGACTGCTCACCTGGCGGCTGCGCTTGAATGCGACCGAATAGTCGAGAGTCAAATTGTCAAAGCTGAAGCCGTATTCCTTCGCTTCATTGCGCAAGGTGTAAGCAACTTCGGCATTATGCAAAAGCGCTTTGGAGGGAATACAGCCAACATTCAAACAAACCCCACCCAACCAGCGTTTGTCAACGATGGCCGTTTTGAGACCAAGTTGTGAGGCGCGAATGGCGGCAACATAACCGCCCGGACCGGCACCAACGACAATTACATCAAAATTTTTCATAGAATTCTCCATTTTTGTTCCGGCTGCTAATAGCCCATTTGTCCGCTTAGCGATTCATCGTTATCAATGTAATCTTGAACCTTAATCATGCGGTAATTATCTTTATCATCTCGAATATACACCATTTCGATACCGGCGTTGACAATCATCCTTTTACACATCGAACAAGGGTTGGCGTTTTTGACATAATCCCCGCCTTCTTTGAGGTCAATTCCGCTTAGATAGATTGCCGAACCCAACATTCGTTCCCGAGAAGCGCTGATGATTGCGTTGGCTTCCGCATGAACACTGCGACAAAGCTCATAACGCTCGCCTCGCGGAACATTGAGCTGTTCGCGGATGCAAAATCCGAGATCGATGCAATTTGCTCTGCCGCGCGGTGCGCCAACATAACCGGTGGAGACCACTTCATCGTTTTTGACGATTACCGCACCATATTGCCTGCGCAGACAGGTCCCCCGTTGCGAAACCACCTCTGCCAGATCGAGATAATAATTCACTTTGTCGCGTCTTTCCATTTGCTCTCCTACTTTCCGGAAATGGTAATGTTTTTCGTGTGTAACCAGGGCAAAAGCCAATAACCCGAGTTTTCGCGCTCCTTGCTCACGGCAACTGTATCACGCAAGAGATCACCCAAATTTCCTGCAATCATCACTTCGCTCAAAGCTTTGCTGACTTTGCCGTTTTCAATAAGGAAGCTGTTTTTGGCAACCCCACTAAAATCACCTGAAGGACTGGGTTCTCCACCGGAGAAACGCCCAAGCAGAACGCCACGTTCAACGCCTGCAATCATTTCTTCCAATGGGGTATCGCCATTGTCGATGACTAAAGTTGAATTAATGTTGGCAGAACGTGGCAAACCAGTTTTTGCAGCACCATAGCGGCTCAGGACGAAATTGGTCAAAACACCATTTTTGATTAAATCCATTTCTTCTGCCACATAACCATCCCTATTCAGCACGCTCCCACCCGGAAGCTCATCACTTTCAATCGCTAAACTGAAATTGAATATGGGGCTGGCAACTTGCTGACCAAGCTTATCTTTCCAGGGACTGGTGCCGGATATCAAAGCGGTATCGCTTAGGCAACCTTCTACAATATACCAGGCAAAATTCTCCAAACATCCGGGCGTAATCACCAAATCACCCACAAAGTTCCCCTCAAACTGCTCGGTGTAAATTTGCTTTTCGGTTTCCACAAACAATCTCTTGATACGTTCAGAATCTGTGAAGCGCTCTGAAGGATTGTTATAAATCGCGGAGGCGTAGTTAAAGGAAGAAGCGTTGTCGCCCTCTTTGCCCATAAACATTTCGGACAGCTGATAGTTACCACCTTCTTCGGACAAGCGCACGCCATTGCTATTGGCATAAAGCCGTTCGCTGGCGTTGTGCTCTACACCAATAGAATCAAAACTAATCAGGGGATAATCTTTTTTGCAATCTGAGAGCAAGTCCTCCAGTTGGATGTACATCTTATCCAAATCGGGCTTTGGCTCACCGGAGCTGAAGCTAAGATTCTCTTGCAATCCTGCAATCCCCTCCGCCTCATCCGCTGTAGCAGATTGGGTCGCTTGCCAGGCTTCGGCTACCGCTTGTTTAATCTCTACGGGCTCAAAACTGTTCAGACTGACCGTACCTTTGCGCTGATCTTTCAAAAGCTTGATGCTCACATTGTCGGTAAAAACTGTCCGAATCATGCTGATTTTGCCCAGTTCGTAATACAGCTCAGTCAAAGCATTCCGACTAACCCAGCATTCGCCTTCGTCAGCCCCAATCGCTTTGATTTCTGC
>CAYVOY010000261.1:0-2086 GCA_964453395.1 uncultured Anaerolineaceae bacterium | reverse complement strand
GTCAGGCTCATTTTCTTCTTCGCCAATTCAACATCTAAGTTTACGATAATCGCCATTTCTACCTCAAACCGTCAAATCGTTTTCTTCTTTGTAGTCAACCGCTTTTTGGAAAAGCGAGGCGACCATAAAGAAAAACAAGCCGATGATAAAGAATAGCGCCATCCCTAAGCCAACATAAAGATTGGTAATAGAAGCAGCAACATTCACCTCGGTATAAATGTATAAAGCGATCAATGGAAGGATTGCGGCGTAGGCACACCAACCGATTCCCTTTATGAGTTTAACTGAACCTGGTTCAAAAATTCGGTCTTTACGGATTCGCTCCAAAAGCAAAATTGCCTTTACAAGAGCCGCTATGCCACAAGCCAAAATAGCCCAACCCATAATCAAAACCGGGACGCGCATGTAAGTAATTGTTGGGTTGGCAGTTGCCACTTCATGTGAGAAGGGCACAAGAAATACACCGATTGCAATCAGCAACAGCATCCCAAAAACCGCCGCAATTTCAATAATCACTGTTTGAACTTTTGTTTTCATAATCAAACCTCCAGTCAGATGATAAGAGAAAAACCTCTTTTACGATTGCAGTATAAGCGGGTTTTTATCGTTTGTCAATATATATTTCTTGTTTTACGTGAATATTGTGGCAGATATCGAAATATTCTCTAAACATTGTAAATCGCGTAATGCATATCCAAATCCTTAATATTGATGCAGCCAGTTCCAGCATGAAAACTACTGGTCGTTCTATGCCAAGCCTGCTGTTTTGGGACGAGTGAAGTATACTAAGCTTGACAACACGAATTCAAAATATTTACCAAAGGAGAACTTTGATGCACAATTACCGGCAAGTTACTGAAGATATTTTCAACCTCGGTGCTAACGACCGACGGATTACGATGTTCGAAAACTCTCACCCCGTCCCGCGTGGGATGTCCTACAATTCTTACCTCATTATGGATGAAAAAACGGTTTTGATGGATGCGGTTGACCGTGCTGTTGCCGATCAGTTTTGGGAAAATCTGCAAGCGGCTCTTGGTGGACGCACTTTGGACTACCTGGTGGTTCAACATATGGAACCCGACCATTGCTCTCAAATCCCGAATCTGATTCAAAAGTATCCGGAGATGAAAGTTGTTGGCAACAAAAAAACTTTCCAGATGATTAATCAATTTTACGATGTCGACCTCGAAGGACATACCCTCGAAGTCAAAGAAGGCGACGTTTTGGAGAGCGGTAAACACAAGCTCAGCTTCTATATGGCCCCAATGGTGCATTGGCCCGAAGTGATGATGAGCTACGATAGCTACAGCAAAATCTTCTTCTCAGCAGACGCTTTTGGCACATTCGGACCGATTGATGGAAGGCTCTTTGCCGATCAATACGGTTTTGAGGACGAATATTTACCGGAAGCCCGGCGCTATTACACCAGCATCGTTGGTAAATATGGCAGAAACGTGCTTTCGCTGATTGATAAAATTTCCGGACTGGACATTCAAATGATTTGCTCGCTGCATGGACCGGTTTGGCGCAAAGATTTGGGCAAAATACTGGATAAATACCAAAAGTGGGCAAGTTATACCCCCGAAGAACGCGGTGTCGTGATTGCTTTCGGATCGGTTTACGGCAATACTGCCCTGGCTGCTGAAATTTTAGCAAACAAACTGGCGGAAGCTGGCGAAGAGAAAATCGTTGTTCATGACGTTTCCAGTGCCGATCCTTCAGAAATTTTGGCTGATTGTTTCAAATATGACCGGATGATTTTTGCTTCTTCAACTTTTAATGCGGAGCTATTCCCCCATATGGAAAGCGCCTTGCTCGATTTGAAAGCCCACAATTTGACCAATCGAACGGTTGCCCTGGTCGAAAATGGCAGCTGGGCACTCTCGGCCGGGAAGAAAATGCGCGAGATTTTTGAATCGATGAAGGGCATCACCATTTTGGATGAAAGCCATTCGATAAAGTCAGCCGTAAAAGATGGCGATTTGGAAAGCCTGGACGCCATTGTCAAAGCGATTTTAGCGGCATAGGGTTCGCTGACCCGCGCACATTGAAGCATTACGAAATGCTTGACAAAACCGAGGGC
>CAYVOY010000260.1:0-2137 GCA_964453395.1 uncultured Anaerolineaceae bacterium | reverse complement strand
GTCTTATCCAAGCTATGAAAACAATCGTATGACCCAGTTTATTCCGGGTTACTACTACGAACAATTGAGCATTGACGAGGTGAAACCGCTTGTGAACAAGGCGATTACCTCAGAACTGCCCCCCGGTTCGGTTTTTAAGATGGTGGCGGCTTTGGGTGTGTTAAACGAGGATATCGTTACACCGGAACAAACCATTGGCTGTACGCCAACGATCACCTTGCGACAGCAATTTTATGAGAGCGATATCGGTACCGAACAGAGTTATTTCTGTCATGATGACGCCGGGCATGGTCCGGTGGATTATCGCCACGGAATTGGTTATTCTTGTAATGTCTATTGGTACAAAACCAGCGGTGGTTACCCGGGCGAGGTTGAAGATGGCGGATTGGGGATTTGGAATATTTATGAATATGGCGCAGCCCTTGGTTATGGCACAGAAACCGGAATTGAACTGCCCGGTGAGGCGGACGGACTTTTGCCGAATCCAACCTGGAAACGTTTGAATCAGGGTGAAAACTGGGCAACCGGCGACACCTACCTTGCCGGTGTTGGACAAGGTTACGTTTTGGCGACGCCGGTTCAGGTGATGAATTCGTTTTCTACAATTGTGAACGGCGGGCAGCATATGCAACTGTCGATGATTGCGAAAACGGTTGATACTGAAGGGAACGTTACACAGTCGTTTGAGCCGGAAGTGCTTTGGGATATTACTGAAGACCCGATGATTCATACCTATGAGGGGAATAACCAAACAAGCGAAGTGAAAACGATTGAACCCTGGGTTATTGATTTGGCAATGGACGGAATGGAAGTTGTTACCAGCCCGGAAGGTACGGCTGCTTTTGAATACCAAAATAATCCGAATAAAGTCGCCGGCAAAACCGGAACCGCGGAATATTGTGATGACTGGGCGAACCGGGAAGGGCTTTGTATCCCCGGCTCCTGGCCCTCACATGCCTGGTTTGCTGGTTATGCCCCTTATGATGACCCTGAAATTGTGGTTGTCTCTTTCGTTTATAATGGACGGGAAGGGTCCACTGTTTCGGGTCCGATTGTCAGGACGATTATTGATGCATATTTTCGATTGAAAGCAATTGATGCTGAAATGGAAGGTCTGCAGGCAAATATTCAAGGCAGTTTGCAATGATGGAAAAGTTTTTTATTGGATGGCAAGCTTCTCAGCGGAGCAGCCAATTTGAAGGAGAATCGCCTGAATTTTGGGCGAATAAACGGGAGATTAAGAGCTTGACTCTGTTTTTAATGCTTGAAGAATCTAAGACTTCTTGTTTTTCAAGCGGAGGAAATTTTAGATGAACACTCGACAAGTTTGGCAGCGTTTCGACTTTTTGCTTTTTGCGGTGGTCTTGATTTTATGTATCTTTGGTATCGCCCTCATCAGCACAGCTATCGGTGAAAACCATCCGACACTTGGTGGACATCCTCAAAGGCAGACGACTTTTTTAATCATCGGATTGGTGGTGCTATTTCTCGTTTCGGCTTTTGATTATCACATTTGGATGACTCTTTCGAAATATTTTTATGCCTTTGTCGTTGTCCTTTTGGTGTTGACTTTTTTGATGGGAGCGGCACAATTTGGCGCAGCCCGCTGGCTTGAAACCGGATTGGTCACGATCCAACCGGCAGAGCTGGCGAGAATTGCATTGATATTGTCGCTGGCGAGCTTTTTCGCACGCAATATCGACAAGATTAATAACTGGATGACCATAGGGCGCAGCTTGATAATCACTTTTGGCATCGTCATCTGGATTTTGCTCCAACCGAACTTGAGCACCAGTATTGTCCTTCTTGTGATGTGGGCGGCTATGCTTTGGATAAGTGGATTGAAACCGAAATATATCTATATCATGGTTGGCGTGGTGGCTGTTTTCCTCGTAATTTCGTTTGCCTTCGATTTCCCCTATTTGGCGGATTACCAAAAGCAAAGAATCACCAATTTTTTGTCTCCGGATGAAACAGCTCGACATGGCGAGACCTATAACGTTGAACAAGCTTTGATCAGCATTGGTGCCGGAGGACTTTTTGGGAAGGGCTATGGACAGGGCAGCCAGGTACAATTGCGCTTTTTGAAGATTAGGCACAATGACTTTATTTTTTCCGTTTTGGCGAATGAATTTGG
>CAYVOY010000259.1:0-2148 GCA_964453395.1 uncultured Anaerolineaceae bacterium | reverse complement strand
TGGAAACCGAAGAAAACGTCCATGTCCTTTGTCTTTTCGACCGGCTGCACCAGCTACAAGCTTTTGAAAAAATCGTCAACGCCTGGCTACCTGACAAGAAAAATAACGAAAGCTTTTTCGGCACACAGCTCATCGTTGATCCGGAAGGAAATTTCATCCGTAAAGATGCCCGCCTGCTCCAGACCGCAACCGGGCTTTCCCTTTTTCAAGCCCAAAAACATGTTCAAGACCTCGGCGGGCTCTTTATCCCGGCTCATGTCGAACGTGAACAAAGCGGACTTCTCCCGCGCCTGGGCAGCCTCCCTCCGGAGTTAAAGCCCTCTATTATCGAAATCTCACGCTATGCGGATCTCGCAAATGTGCAAAAGCGCTGGCCCGAGATAAAGGGCATTCCAACCATCACAAACGGCGATGCCCACGACCTGGATGCCATTTTAGGATTAACGACAATTAGAATAGGCGAAGTCAATCTTAAAAACATCGAAAAATCAATTGTTGAGCAGTTTTAGCTTTAAGTAATTTGTAAGATTACAAGCCAAATGTCTGAATAATCAACGATATTGGTCATTTAATACATTGACCAAATTGAGGTTAAAGGTTAAGATTATTATGTAGAAATTCACAAGCGCGCAAGCGGTTTTCAACAGGAGAATAGCAATTATGACGAGCACCCCCCAAGTAATGGACCCTCTCAACAACCCTGAATTGAGAACCATCATTGACCACATCATAGATGAAAGCATTGATCTCGACGGTGGTCTAATGGTTGTTCTGAATAATTTGCAATCGATCGTCGGCTATCTTTCCGAACCGATGCAAGCCTATGTCGCCGAAAGACTCAGCATTCCCTTGAGCAAAGTGCATGGCGTGGTTTCATTTTATTCATTCTTTACAACAACCCCTCGTGGAAAGCATGTTATCAAATTTTGCATTGGCACGGCTTGTTATGTCGGCGGTATCACTCAACTGATCGAAAAAGCAAAACAAGTTCTCGGTGTCGATATTGGTCAAACCACCAATGACGGTATGATTAGCCTTGAATTTTGCCGCTGCGTTGGCGCTTGCAGCCAGGCACCGGTTGTCGTGATTGACGATGTCAACAATGGGCATGTCAAGTCCTCACAATTTGCCAAATTGATCGACAAAATCCTGATTAGCGAGGTAGTCGATTGAGAGAACTCTCCCTTCATATTTTAGATATCGCCGAAAACAGCATTTCAGCCGGTGCGACATGTGTTGAAATAAAGGTGAAAAGAGATATCTTAAATGATGAATTGTGGATTTCAGTCAAAGACAATGGCAAAGGCATGGACGAGGATTTAACAAAAATGGTTACTAACCCCTTCGTCACCACCCGCACAAGTCGTAAGGTCGGTTTGGGCATTCCAATGTTCAAACAAGCCGCCGAAAGTTGCAAGGGTTACCTTACCATACGATCGCAACTTAGCCAAGGCACCGAGATTCTGGCAAAATTTCAAAACAGTCACATTAACCGGATGCCGCTTGGCAATTTATCCGACACTTTTCTTAGTTTATTACTGGCAACACCCAATGTAAATTGGGTGTTTTCATATCAGATTAACGATGTAATTTTTAATTTTGACGATGCAGAGGTCAAAGAAGCCATGGACCCCTTGCATTTAACTGATTATCGCGTCATCTCGTATCTCACAAATACCATCCAAAACGGTATCAATGAAGTTAACCAAGCAGTAAAAGGAGAGATAAATGCCAACAATTAGATCCATTGAAGAACTCAAAAACCTGCGCGCAGAAGCTCAAAAAGTGAAAGAAATGCGTAACCAAACTGGCAAAATCCAGGTAATTGTCGGCATGGGTACCATCGGCATCGCTTCCGGTGCCAGAGAAACGCTTAAAGCAATTCTCAACTTTATCGAAGAAAACCAACTGGCGGATATCATTCTCCGCCAAACCGGAGATCTTGGCTTTACCGGCCAGGACCCGGTCGTGAAAGTCATTTTCCCCGATGAACACGAGGTCGTTTATGGCAAAGTCAACCCAGACCAGGCTCGCAAAATCATGCAAGAGCATGTCATCGACGGCGACGTGGTCCAGGAATTATTGATAAGAGAATAGGAAGGCGAAAATGGCATATTATCGTTCAACAATTCTCGTCTCAATGGACCC
>CAYVOY010000258.1:0-2149 GCA_964453395.1 uncultured Anaerolineaceae bacterium | reverse complement strand
GCAGAACGTCACGGTCTTCAACATCACCGATCAGATTGAGCGCTTCGGTATGGTCTTCATTATCCATGCGGCGTTTTTCGATAAAAGAGAGCGGAATATCAAGTGCCTGAGCATAGCGGCGACCGTGCTTTGCAAAGCCGAGGTCAGCGGTCAACAGCACCGGATTGTGCATTTTTTTGATGTATTCTTTCAAATAGGGTTTGAGAATATGGTAAGCAGAAAGTACATCGCCTGGGATATCGAAAAAGCCCTGGATTTGACCGGCATGGAGGTCCATGGTCATATAGCGGTCAGCACCGGCAGCTTGCATCATATCGGCAATCAGTTTGGCTGTGATTGGAACGCGGGGTTGGTCTTTTCGGTCAGAGCGTCCATAGCACATGTAGGGAAAGACCATGGTGATACGTCCGGCAGAATCGAGCATCAGGGTTTGGGCGATAATCAGCAGCTCCATCAGATTGCGATGGACGGGTGAGGATGTGGTTTGGATGATATAGCAATCTTTTCCACGGACTGAATGATGCAATTTGACGAAAAGATTTTCGTTAGTAAATTCGTGAATATCGATGCCATCCAATTCCAAACCCAGATAATCAGCGATTTCTTTTGCAAGAGCGGGTGAGCCGTTACCTGCGAATAAACGAATGTCTCCGTATAAGGAGCTTGACGGTCTGTTTCTAACCACGTTCATGAATCTGTTTCTCTCCTAAGAATTAATCTTCCATTCATTTTTTAAAATACTCATGATGTCCACGTCCCAATAACGCCCGCGATGATAACGGACTTGGCGCATGGTGCCTTCATGGATAAAACCTGCTTTTTTATAGGCTTGCTTGCCTCTGTCGTTTCCTTCGTAAACTTGTAAATAAATGCGGTGCAAATTTAGTTCTTCAAAACCATATTGAAGCATGCGTTGCATGGCTTCTGTGCCATAGCCTTTATTCCAATAGGCTTTTTCACCAATCATGATGCCAATTTCGCTGTCCCGATTGACCAAATGGATGCCAAGGAAGGCGATATTGCCAATTGGCAGCCATTCTTCCCCTTCGCGGACTTCGATTACTAATGGCATTTCGGTTCGGGGACCTTTGATCATAGCCTCATACCAGGCTTCTTCCTGTTCAAGGTTCATCGCCGTGTAATGCTGCAAATGTTCGCAGACATCCGGATCGTTCACCCATTTTAAGAAAATGGGGATATCTTCCCTTTCCGGAGCACGTAAGCGAAGTCTTTCAGAATAAAGGATTGGCATTCTTCTCCAAATTTATGGTTCCAAGCGGTTTGGTCCGCGGAAGAGGAAGACTGCTTCACGAATCGAAGGAAGGTCGAGCATAACCATCAAAAGACGGCTCAAACCCAAGCCTAAACCACCGTGTGGCGGGCAGCCATAGCGGAAGTAATTGAGGTAGGTTTGAATCGGTTCGAGGGTCAGCCCTTTTTCGATTGCTTGCTTTGCCAAAACGTCATAACGATGTTCGCGTTGAGCACCGGTGGTAATTTCCAAGCCTCTGCCGAGTAAGTCGAAACTCTTGGTAAGCTCCGGCTTGTCCTCGTGGAGCATATGATAGAAGGGGCGCACGGTGAAGGGCCAGTCGGTGACGAAAACAAAATCGCTGCCATATTCACGCTTTACATAATCGCCCAAAGCGCGTTCTGCACCCGGGTCGAGATCGCCTTTTTTCTCGGGAGGCAGTTTGTAATCCATGCCTTTGAGAATTTGGTAGGCTTCTGCCATCGTGATGTGGGGGAAAGGTGTTGTAGGGACTTGCAAATCCACATCAAAAAATTCTTGAATATCATCATGGTGCTTTTCATTGACGCGCTTATAGGCATGTGCGAGCCATTTTTCAGCGAAAGCCATGATATCTTCATGACTGTCAATCCAGGACATTTCAAAGTCGATGCCGGTGAATTCGGTCATATGACGGGAAGTGAAGGAAGGATCAGCACGAAAAACGGGTCCAATTTCAAAAATGCGTTCAAAACCGGCTGCTTGTGCCATTTGTTTGTAAAACTGAGGTGATTGAGCGAGGTAGGCAGTTCGGTCGAAATAGTCAACTTTAAAAAGCTCGGCGCCGCTTTCGCTGGGAGTACCCATAATTTTCGGAGAATGGATTTCGACGAAGTCGTTAGCCAGCCAATATTCGCG
>CAYVOY010000257.1:0-2184 GCA_964453395.1 uncultured Anaerolineaceae bacterium | reverse complement strand
AGGGTGCTGCTGAAAAGTTTACTGAAAAGGTAAGTGAGGCTGCCGGAAAACTTGGGATCACGCCTGAAAAAACAGAAACGAAAGAAGACGGCAAGACGAAATTTTCAGAACTCAGAGAAAAAATTGACAACGAAAAAAAATTTTAAGTTATGAGCTTTAATACTTACGGACAAAAAACCGCAACATCAAAACCCCGACTCCAAGTATGGGTAGAAGTTGACGGACGAAAGACGGGAGGAGGAGCGCTGGATATGGTCGGGCTGAAAGCCGGGGATGTTATTCCCGCCGGTACGCCTGTGGCTTTGAGTAAATCGGGCGGCTTGCTGACTCCTATTCATTTTTATGAACTGGCGGTAGACTTAAAGTCCACAGATACAGAAGCGATTCTGATCGGCAATACACCGTTACCAGAAACGGGTAATGTGATCGCCGTTCCCGCCGCAATCGGTGGAACAGGGGCAGGCGTTGCTTATTCTGCCATATCAGACAACGGGGACGGCACTTATACTGTCACCATTGAAGCCAATGCTCTTGGCACTGCCAAAGCGGGAGCCATATATGCTGAAGCCGACAAGGCTGGCACTGGTGCGAAAGTTAAAAACGCCGCTATCCCTGCCGGTTTACTGTGGCATGACATTGTGATTGAAGAAGGTGATACCCTCGCTACCGGTGCGGTTGTCGACGACGGACGTATCTACGAGGATAGGATAGTGGGTGTTCCCGCTGCTTACAAAGCCTTGATGCCTAACGTTAAATTTGAGAAAGGAGTATAATTATGTGGACAGGAGATAAGAATTTTTTCAACATCCTACAGTTGGCCGGTGGAGATGTTGGCGCACAAGCCTTGCAGGATTTTATTGATACGTTTGACGATCAATATAACAAGTTGGAGAGGGACGGGTTCAAAATTGCTCCCATGCAGGCGAGTTTGACGTTTGAACAATTGGAAAAGAATTACGGGATCAACGCAATGGCTACCGTGGTGGATATTGACAGCCCGGGAACACCTATTTCAGAAGGCGTAGTGTCTTTACAGACAGGTAAGATACCTTGGTCTAAGAAAGTAGCATCTTTCGATGCAAACGATTACAGGCAGATGCTTATAAACAGCAGTGTTTCGAGCGATCGGATGGGAGCCCTCAAGCTAATGTCTCAGGAGAGTCTTCTGGACAAGATAAAAAGGATCATTGATTCTCACACTAACTTGCTGACGTATCAACGCCACCAGATGGTGTCGAAGGCTAAATACCAGTTGACAGAGGTAAATAACAAGGGCGGCATAGAGGGAACCATTTTCACAGCTAAAGTTCCCGATGGAAATATCACAACTTTGACCACCACTAAAAGATGGTGGACGAACGACGACAATTCCACTGAAGGATCTGCGTCAAAGCCGACGGAAGATTTGCAAAAGATTTCCAAGGTCGCAGCAAGGCGTGGAAGGAATTTCCATTGGGAAGTGGACTCTACCACATTGAGCGATACTTTGGGGCACTCCCAAGTGATCGAAGCTATCGGGTACAGCATGTTCCCGGCAGCCGCTTCTGCCACCATCGCCTCAAATGTGGCGAAGAATGCCGGCAGGGAAGCTCAAATAGCCTCCTTGGAGAAAATTATCGGTTTTCCTATCAAGGAAATAGACAGTATCTCTGCTGTTGACTCCTATGACAAGGTAAAACGTGAGGTTGTCAGTACGGAATTCCGCTCTTTCGAGCCGAATGTTTGGTCTTTGGTGCCAGATGGCAATATTGGTGAATGGTTGTCCGCACAACCCATCAAGGTTGATCCAAATGGGATATATGCCGAATATTACGGGGGAAGGTTGATGTTGACTTACGATTACGATGCGAGGCTGAAAACGCAAAACATCGAATCGGAAATGGCATCGCTTATGGTACCGGACAAGCCGAAGTACATGTACATTCTTAATGTGAAGTAAAATGACCATCTCCGACTACCTGAAAGGAAAGTTTGATTTCAAGTTTTCTGACTTGAACATCTCTTCCGTTCTATCCGACAGGGGGATATCACCGGAAGCAGATGCTTCTACGGTTGAGGAAAGGGATAAGGACTTGGCGAGAGCCGATCTTTACCTTATTCTCGCCTCTGCGGTGGGTGGCGGCGGTCGGAAGGTTCAAAAAGGGAACAGGAGTGTTTCCGAGAGGAGCTATTCTTTTGGCGTAA
>CAYVOY010000256.1:0-2211 GCA_964453395.1 uncultured Anaerolineaceae bacterium | reverse complement strand
ACCACCTCGGCCATAAAGAAAATAAACCCGGAAATTCAAGTGCTGCAAGCGGCCGGGATTTCAAATGGGCAAGATGTCTATAAAACCATTAAAGCGGGGGCTGATGCTACCGGAACCACGAGCGGCATTATGAAAGCGGCCAATCCCGAGGCCATGCTCGATGAGATGATTCATGCCGTACGGAAAGCATGGAACGAAACACGAAAATAATTAAGAAAGAGGAATTAATTCTACTTTGACAGATTATATTTGTATTAAATAATTTCATCTTTTGTTGAAAAATAATGTTCTAAATGTTTGCATATATGATTTATTTTTAGCAATTTAGATGCGTCAATAAAACGATTGACAATTGATTTATTAATAATAATGTGACTTTTGAAAACTCGATTTTTCAGGGTATAGGAGAAACATGCTTACCGACCGATCGAGTTTTTAAAAGAAACTCTAACAAACAACAGATATGGAGAAACACTGTCTCAACTAGCGAGCCGGCTAGGCTCGCATCTATCTGAATATCATAATATTTTCAGAAATAAGACAAAGTCATTCCATGCAAAGGCCGAGATATATGTCCAGGGGTTGCTCCTTGAAGAGACCCGGAATCTGGAAAAAATCAGCGAGACAATGAACAGCGACTACTACCAGATGCAGCATTTTATCACCGAGTCCAACTGGAGTGCCCGCCGGCTGATGGACCAGGTAGCGCGCGAAGTAAGCGGCACGCTGCCCAAAAAGAAACTCACCGCGCTGATCATCGACGAGAGCGGTTGGGTGAAAAAGGGGGAGAAGAGCGTGGCGGTGGGCAGGCAATACTGCGGCAACGTGGGCAAAGTTGCCAATTGCCAGGTGGCCGTATTCGCCTCACTTGGAAATGGGGATTACAGTTCCCTGATAGATGCCCGGTTGTATCTCCCGCAGGACTGGTGCGATGACCCCGGCCGCCTTGAAGAGGCCGGTGTGCCTGAAAATGAAAGAACTTTCAGAACGAAGGCCGAACTGGCCTGGGAGATCATAGAACACCAGTCGGGGCAGGTCGCCTTTGATTTTGTCAGCGCCGACGGTTTTTACGGCAATGACGCCGGGCTGGCCCGCAAGATAGATGAGTCAGGGAAGTTGTACATGCTCGACATACATGTTGACCAGACGGTCTACCTTGAACCCGCGGAACTACATATCCCTGCCCGTAAGGGTAACCGCGGACGCGCGCCGAAAAACCTGAAAGCCACCGTGCCGGGCACCACCGTGGGAGAATACCTGCAAACCCTGCGGACGCAGGACTGGCAAGAGATTACCGTGCGCAACACCGCCAAGGGCGTACTTTCCGGGTTTTACCATTTTGCCAAGGTGTGGATATGGAACAAAGCCATCGACAGGATTGAACCCCGGCTGTTGGTCATCCGAAAGACCATCACACCCAAGGGGGAAGAGGAGATAAAGTTCTCCTTCACCAATGCCAACCTGATTCAATACACCCCCGAGGGATTGGCCTACATGCAGGCTGAACGGTTTTTCGTGGAGCACAGCATAAAGGAGTCGAAACAGATATTGGGGCTGGACCAGTTCCAGACTCGCAAATGGAATGCCTGGGCACACCAGGGAGCCCTGAACGTCCGGGTTTCATCCTTGAGCCTGAAGGAGAAAATCATGCACAGGGAGGATATCCCTCTGTTGAGTGCCAAAGATGTCAAAGAGCTCGTTATTTTTCAACTATACAGGCAAATGACTGACGAACAGATGTATCATAAGATCATTCACCGGCATATCCGACGACAACAGGACATCAATAACGCCTTTATCAGGCAAAATCCGAATCTGTCAAAGTAGAATTATGCTACAAATTTATCTTTTCAGTCCAAATCCTGAAAAGACGGAAGAAAATATCAATTTCTTGGAAGAGGAATTTTCAAAAATATACAAGCAAATTGTAAGGATAAATCTCAAAGAAGACGAGGTTTTGAATTACTATTGGCGTGCTATGAGCGGAAAAGGCTTTAACAGCGAGGAGGTTATTAAAGGTATTAAAGACGAGATAATCGCTCTTACAACTGACAAAACCATTTGGATAAAAGAGTTTATTTCGGGCTTATCACAAGCTTTTCAGACCGTTGAGAAGTTTGAAAACAGCGAATTTAGTTTTGCAAAAGATTTGCGATACTTGAATAATATGGCTTTGGCTTATCCTTTTATTATCAAAGCATATAAGTTGCA
>CAYVOY010000255.1:0-2232 GCA_964453395.1 uncultured Anaerolineaceae bacterium | reverse complement strand
TGGGTAGGGCGTGATTGAAAATGTTCTAATCTTGATATCATTATGCGTTATCCCATTTTCAATCCGCCATTGTTTAGGTTTCATATAACTCTAGGTATCAGAAATTCGGATTATGGGTTATTTGTGTGGGTGATGTGATAATGTAAATTTATTTGGACCCGAAATGCAGGCGGATTGGGAAGAATGGGGATTTCAGGCGCTGCTCAATTAATCAAACCAAATAATCCCGCAAGTATATTGCAAATCCTGGAAATGCTTTAATGCGGCTTTTTGCAGGCTTGTTTCCTGTGGAAAATCGCTTTTCTTGCGCCAGCGCTTACCAAAGATTCGTTCCACCGCCTGATTATTGTCCTTCGCCCAGCCAATGATTTCAAAGATCGAGCCAAAGCGGACAATTCGGCTCTCCACCGGCAAAATCCTCCCCAAGAATGGATCCAAGAGCCAGCTAAAACAAACAAAAGCGTCAAACTGCATTTCCGTGAAATATTCTCTAAAAAATGTGCGCGCCAGGCTGAAAGACTCTGTTACCTTCTCAGGCGATAAATCAGCCCCCTTTTGAATATGAACATTCAAAACCGGTCTGCCTTCAGGCAAACGCTCCTTAATTCCATCAACGTAATTGAACCAGGTTTCGCCTTTGTCATTCACGTCTAAATAAAGCATCTGATAAGGCTGAAATTGCAAAACCCCCAGTTTGAAAATTTGCCCATTCACCAAATGACGCAGCCAAATACAATCCTGTTTGCTCAAGCCAACTTTTCCGGTTTTTTCAAAATAAATCCGCGCTCTTAGGGCAATATCGTTTGCGCTATCGACAAAGACCTTCCGGTCAACCCCGGCTGCCTGATACTTTTGCCAAATTTCCTCCATCTTCCAAATCAAGACCGCCAGGCGCGAAAGAGGTTTCAACTTGCAAATTGGGAAATCCGAGGTTTCTCCTTGATAAGCTTCATTCGCCAAAGCATACATTCGCTTAGCATTTCGCCGCACAAATGCTCGGACCTCCGCTTTTGCATTTTTCTCCAGCTCTAAAACGGCAAGATCAGCCTCAAAATTTACCACTAATCCAGATTCTCCGCTTGGCTTTTATTCTTTCTCTTCAGCATTCCTTTTAGCCGATTAACGATCCCTTGTAATTCCGGCACCTTAAGCAGCCAAATCATCAGCGCATAAACCAAAACACCCAGCCCAAGCCCGCCAATCAGGACCAAAAATTTATTCCTCGCTCCAAAGAAGTTTAACCAAAGCAAAAGCACCCCGCCCATCACAAGCGAAGCGAGCAAACTCTTAACTCCTGTTTGCAAAATTTCCCTCATAGTCAAGCCATTCACGCGCTTGCTCAAAAGAATAATGAGCGCCAGACATTCAAGCGTGGTTGCCAGGCTGTTCGCCAGCGCCAAACCACCCAGCGGCATCCAGCCCATTTCCCGGAACATAGCAGAGAAAGCAAAAGAAAGCGCGATATTTCCACTCATTGCAATCACACCGACTATAACCGGCGTTTTCGTGTCATGCATCGAATAAAAAGCGCGGCTCAAAACTTCCACAAGACTATGCGCAGTCAAACCAACCGCATACCAAAGCAAAGCCCAGGCGACCATCTGGGTCGAAGTTGCGTCGAAACTGCCGCGTTCATACAAAACCCGAATAATCGGAACGCGCAAAATGATCATTCCAACTGTTGCCGGCAGGGTTAACATTAACATCACGCGCATAATCCCGGCAAAAGTTTGCTTAAATTCGTCAAATTTTCCCAGCTCAACCTGAGCCGAGAGCGTCGGCAGAGATGCCGTCCCTGCCGATTGGGCAATAGCCGCCTGGGGCATCAACATAATCGTAAAGGCCCAGGTAAGCGCACTTGCCGCGCCATCGCCCTGTGAGAGTCCAATAATCGTATTGGCGACAAAATTAAGCTGCACAACTCCCGCACCGATAATCCGTGGCACCATTAATTTCATCACCTGCCGGACTGCGGCATCTTTAAAACCCGCAACTCGTTCGTAAAAGCGATTGGGTAAACGGAATAAACTCGGCACTTGCAAGAGCAAGTGCCCCAAGGCTCCAATCACAGCCCCGATGGCCAGCCTTTGCACACCCAGCGATTTCGGCAACAAAAGGGTTCCCACAATTTGACCGAGAGAGTACATCGAAGGTGCCAGCGCAGACCAAAGGAAGACCTGATGCGCATTCAACATGCCCATCACCAAACCGCTCACCCCAAATATAATCACG
>CAYVOY010000254.1:0-2242 GCA_964453395.1 uncultured Anaerolineaceae bacterium | reverse complement strand
GCTTTCGGAAACAGGAACCGTGAAGGCATTCGGTGTGCGCCCAATCATGACGCCATACTTCTCGCAGGCTTCGGGGTCTATCGCATCAACGCCGGTGCCCCACTTTGAAATGACTTTCAATTTTGGAGCGTTTGCGGCAATCACCTCAGGCGTATAGCGGTCGTCGCCACAAATCGTGCCCTCATATTGACCGGCAAATTTGAGCAATTCATTCACTTCCAATCTTTCGTTTACTTTAGGAATAACTACATTCAAGCCAAAAGATTCTAAAACAGGAGTAAAACGATCCATGAAAGGGATCATATAAGGCGCGGTAACTAAAACAGTTTTCATGTAGGACTCTCTATTGATTTTTGATTAAACTTTCGGCGATGACGAAATCGAGCTCTTCGTCAATATCGGTTGCTTCACGTGCATCCATTTCAAACATTATCGGGCGCTCTCCCAGACGATTACGTCGGTTGACCAGCGTTTCCCGCCTGAAAAGATAGATACAAGAATTTTCTTCATAGATGGGGGGCAAATCCTGGGTGCGCAAAAGAATCGCCGGGTTGTGATTGAGCGGTCTGCCAAGCGCATCCCACAAACGAGTTTGCCAACGGGTAACGCTGAAGAGTGAATCATATTCCGGCCAGGAGGAACGTAATTTTTGAATTGCTTTTGAAATCGTCCCGGCTTTGAGCAAGGGGTTGGTCGAATGGGTCTGCAAATACAAATCCGCTTCGACTTGAGCGGTGTCATGCAGCAAAATTTCGTTGGTTGGGGTTGTATCCGAACGCAAATCATCCGGACGTAAGAGAACTTTGACCTGAGGATAGTTTTGAGCCAAACCCTCCATGACAGGCGCAGAATCGGTGTCAACCACCACCTGACTAATCTCCGGAACACTCAAAAGCGTTTCGATAATATAGGCATAGAGCGGTTTGCCGTTCATCAGCCGGTAGTTCTTACCTGGAACCCGCTTTGAATCATGCCGCATAGGCACCAAAGCAACAATTTTATCCAAACTCATAAATCCTCCTGATACATGAAATTACCGCCTCTCAAAATGCCATCACTGATCACCTGCATTGTTTTTGAATGCTCGGGCAATAAGGCAGCAGGGCTAAATTCTTTCAGCTTTACATATCCTGCCCAGATACCGTCCGGTTCTAAAAAGGCTTCGAATCTTAATGCCGAGCGGTGGAGCTGATAATAGAGGAAGCGCTTGGCGTTGACTTTGAATTTTTCGGGAACCTCTATCTGCTCCGCATTGAGCAAATCTTCAAGCTTTTCCTGATACGCCGGAATGGACTGCGGAAACCAAACCACATCCGAAGCGGTGTAACGCGCTTTTCCGGCTGAGAGCACACCCGCCCCCAGAATAGAAGCCTCCATGCCGATGGTTGAGTTGTAAATCAAGACGAACTTTGACATGCGAATCAGGTCGTAAGAATTGATATATTCTTTCGGCGGCACAAAACGAATGTTAGGGAAGTGCTCAATTTGGCGCTTTTCCGCCCATTGTGCCACTGATTCTTCGCTGGCTTTGCCTTCCCGTGCCTCATCAGGATGAGCACGAATCACAAAGAGCGTTTCCGGATGCTTTTTCGCAGTTTCGACAATCGAATCCAGCCAAACAAACATATCTTCAAAAAGAACGTTGGCATGTGGCTGACTGGTATCGAAAATTACGTTTGTAAAAACCGGAACCATTTGCTTGAATTTTTTGGCATATGCCAGAAATTCAGGGCTTAGCTCACTCATCTCGGGCCAAAACTGGACGCCTGCCATGTGAAAATCGCCTTTAAAGCGTGCATTGAGATAGCGGTTTAGCTTTTCATCCTGGATTTCGTTTAGCTGGAAATCTTGCGGAATGTCCAAATCGTATGCTGTGGCATCGCCTTCCGTAAAATACGCAGTGATTGGCAGCATGCCAACTTCGTGACTAAAAACCTTAATTCCACGTCGCCGTGCCAGCCAGCGAGCCACAGCTTCGGGGTATTGCAAACCGTTGAAAACCACTACCGCTTGAGGCTGCTGTTCGTCCAAAAGAACTTCAAATTGTTGCGCTAAAGACCAGGCTGAACGAAGGTAGTTTTTGAATAAGCTGCGCGTGTAATCGTCATCAGTCAAATGATGGCGGCGCATAATCCAACGAATAGCAGGTAAAGATAATTCACCTAATGGCATTGAACGATATTCAAAAACCATTAGCTGCGCCAAATCGAGATTTTGGATTTCTTCCTCAAATGCTGAATCG
>CAYVOY010000253.1:0-2245 GCA_964453395.1 uncultured Anaerolineaceae bacterium | reverse complement strand
TAATTAGCAGCCTCTCGATTGCTCTGATGGTTTATTATGGTGCCCTAAATGTTACGCTGGGTTTTCTCAGTGCAGGTGCCTGGTATTTAGTCTTGCTCTCCACCGATCGCTTCCTGATGCCGGTTTTGGAAATCACTTCTTATTGGACTCAGGTTCAAACCGGTATGTCCGCCGCAGAACGAATTTTCGCACTTATTGACAGTGAGCATAGTGTAAAACAACTTGACGCATTCAAATTACCAAATATCAGCGGCAAAATAGACTTTAACCACCTCGGCTTTCACTATCAAACCGGCGGTAAAGTTTTGAACGATTTTAATTTGCACATCAAACCCGGGGAAAACATTGCAATTGTCGGGCATACAGGTTCCGGGAAATCTTCAATAGCCCGTTTGGTAGCTCGTTTCTACGAATTTCAAGAGGGTGAGCTGCTAATTGACGACCTTGATATCCGTAAGCTCGATTTGACAGATCTGCGTTTGCAAATGGGAATTGTCAACCAGGCGCCCTTTTTGTTCGAAGGAACCATTGAAGATAACATTCGCTTCGCTAAACCGGATATCAGCCGTGAGGAGATTTTACGCCTGGCTAATTTAGTGGGGAACGGCGAATGGCTCGAAACTTTTTCGCAAGGCTTAGAGACCCAGGTTGGCGAAAGAGGAGCGCATATATCGATGGGACAGCGGCAATTGGTCGCACTGATGCGCGTTTTGGTGCATAAACCGTCGATTTTCATCCTCGACGAAGCCACAGCGAGTATCGACCCATTTACTGAACAACAAATTCAACAAGCTTTGAACCTGATTTTGAGTCAATCAACCAGTATCCTGATCGCCCACCGCCTTTCTACTGTCAAATCCGCCGATAGAATTTTGGTTTTGGACCATGGAGAAATCGTTGAACAAGGCAGCCACGATGCCCTGCTCAGCAAAGGTGGCCATTATGCGGAACTTTATAATACGTACTTCAGACATCAATCTTTGGAATATGTGGAACAAAGCGGAAAATACTTGAAAGGATAGAGCCAAGTGCCAAGTTCCAAGAGCCAAGGGGAAAGATTAGTGCAAAGGGGCAGTAGAGGTAATTGAGCAAGAAATCTATTATTTGTTAATTAATATCATTTTTGTGAGCATTTTTACGATTTCATTGCATAAAGCCAATGCTTTTTCAATTTGCACTTCTGTTAAATAACCAACCCGAAAACAAATTAAGAGCTGAGTCTCCACTTCGGCATTTGACCCACGAGCGTAGGACAAAAATTTTGTATAATCAGGAGTGGAGCTCCTTGCATATCCTTCGGCAATATTGGATGGAATGGATACGGCTGCTCGGCGTAACTGGTTTGAAATTCCATACAGTTCATCTTTAGGTAAAAATTTGACTAACTCATGTATTTCTACTGCTAAATCCATAGATTTTTGCCAAACAATCAAACCTTTAAAATTTCGGCCGGCCATATCACTCCTAAAGTAAAACGAAAATTTTCTAACAATTCTATCTTTAAATTTAAGTTGTCTCGGATCTTGTTTCATTTGAACTTGCCTCTTGGCCCTAACCCCTTGGCTCTTGGCTCTTTCCTCTAGGCCCTTGGCCCTATTTCCTGTTATAATTTCCCCATGCCAGAATCTAAAATCAGACCTGCAGTAATGGTTTATTCCCAAAAAATTCTCCACGAAATGGTGGAAGAACTTAAAAAACAACCCTCCATCGCAATTGACACCGAATCCAACAGCCTTCACGCTTACCGCGAACGAGTCTGCCTGATTCAAATTTCAATTCCTGGTACTGATTATCTGGTTGACCCTTTCCGAATTAATGACATGAGCGAGCTGGCCGAAGTTTTCGCTGATCCTTCCATCCAAAAGGTTTTTCATGCCGGTGATTATGATTTGGCAACCCTAAAACGCGATTTTGGCATGGAATTTAACAACCTCTTTGACACAATGCTGGCAGCCACTGCCCTGGCAGAACCGGCAATCGGTTTGGCGGCTTTGCTCGAAAAATATTTTGACATTAAATTAGCCAAAAAATATCAACGCGCCGATTGGGGGGAACGACCGTTAAACCATGAAATGCTCTCTTATGCACAATTGGATTCCCATTATTTGCTCAGCTTGCGTGACCTCTTGGTTGAAAAATTGAAGGAAGAAAATCGCCTCGAAGACGTTTTGGAAGATTGCGCCGCATTAGCACGCATAACACCAGCCATGAAGGATCATGAAGAAAATTTTTGGCGGGTCAAAGG
>CAYVOY010000252.1:0-2263 GCA_964453395.1 uncultured Anaerolineaceae bacterium | reverse complement strand
TTGAACTCGAAGATATCCGTCTCGTCATCCCAAATCACAAAAGACGCCCTTGGGTCGAGGTTTCGCGGCTGTCCGACTGAACCCGGGTTGAGAATAAAGCGCCCTTCCGCCTTCCAGCGATCCCCGGCTTCGGGCACCAATAGCTGGATCTTATTTTCCTCGGTCAAGATGAAAACGCACTGAATATGGCTATGTCCAACCAGGCAGCCTCTCGTTGGGAATTCCTGGAAATTCTTTTTGGCACTCGAATAATTGAGAATATATTCCCAGATTGGGTTTTGCGGGCTGCCATGCACAAGCGTCAAGCCATCCATTTCAAGCCTAATCCGCATGATTTCCAGAAATATCTTATTTTCTTCGCTAATCAGATCGCGCTGAATCTGGATAGCTTTCTTTGCTTCCTGGTTAAAGCGGTCAACCGGGATAAAATCCATTAATGCCGCATCGTGGTTTCCCATCAGCGCCTGCAAATTCGGCTGTCTACGCAAAAGCTCGATGCATTCGTTTGGGTCAGGTCCATAACCGACAACATCCCCCAAAAACCAGACCCGCTCAACCTCCCCGGCTGCTTCTAAGACCGCCTCAAAAGCGGTTAAATTTGCGTGAATATCCGAAATAATTAATGTTCGCATCTTAGGGCACTTAGGGCATGTTGAAGGTGATCGACCATTCGTCGCCATCAATCGTGGTTGGCGAAGTTAGACCAAAGAGCGTAATCCAGGAATTCCCGGGTTTCAAATGAAAAGGCGTGCCATCGGCATTGAAAAATTGGATCGGCTTGTTCTTTTCAGGTGTCTTCCAAAAAACCTCATAGGCTTTACCATCCCGGAAAATCGTCGCTTCATAACCGGTCGTATTCCCGATTAAATCAATCTGATGGAGGGTCCCACGAATTTCGGTATAGGGAGCTTTCAGCACGATCACATTTGAAAATGCCAGTTGCTCACCGGTGTTTTGGTCGATCAGCGGTTTGTAGTTGAAATAGGTGCTTTCGTCAATCGTCCAATTATGATATTTCCCGCTTTCTTCGTTGTAAATCCACTGAGCCTTACCGCTGTCGGTCCAAATAACCCAAACACTTCGCCCAGCCTCCCCACCTTGCGGAGGAGTTTCTGAAAAAGTCATCCCGCTCAAATCGGGGTTTTCCAAGCCATAACCGATAGCATTGAAATAATTTGAAAGTCCGGCAGAATTGCCAAAGACACTGTAAACGTAGCCGCGCCCATCGTCACATACGCCGGGGCAGAGATCCTTATCGAGGTAATAGCGACCGGGGATATATTGGTCAACATAATCCAAAACGCTGTCCTTATCACCACCGGTTGAACCAATCACAGCCTGATAGAGACTGCCAAGATGTCCGTCAACTCGCCGAATAGAACGGATGGGACCAATTTTGTTTGAATCCTGCCCATAATAGAGCGCTGCATAACGGTTTCCACCCCAACCAATATAATATTCAAAAACCAAATCCGCAGACGATAAACCCCAATGCGGCTGGTAGTCAATTTGATGATTTGAGACTTTCATAATCACCGGGCGACGTTGCAAAAGCAGCGGGTTTTCAACCGTCAAACCGGTTAGGGGATTGACGCCATCGGGATAATCGTTCGGACCAATCACATCCTTAGAGGCAGGCTTTGAAGTTGGAACAGCTGTCGCTGTGGCTTCGGGAATTGCCGTTGCAGTGGGGCTTGGTTCAGCTGTTTTGTTTGGCTCTAGCGTTTTTTGAGCGTTTTCATTTTCAATCACCGCGGTAACTGTCGCAGCAATTGCAGTTTGTTGCCTCTCGGTCAAACCTTCCGGCGGCGCTTGAACACAAGCAGATAAAAACAATGTCATGCAAAGAAGAACGATCAGAATTCGGTTGGCTTTCATAGCATCTCCTCGATTACTTCAATTTTACCCCAATCCAAAGCAGCGAAATTCTTATTTGAACTGAAATTTCAGTTATAATAGAGCAACTTGCCCTCGTAGCTCAATGGACAGAGTACCTGACTTCGAATCAGATGGTTGGGAGTTCGAATCTCTCCGGGGGCATTTTTATTTTAAATGGGATTTGATTTTCTCAGAGGGGGTTTTCTCCGCTCCCTGCTTCCTGTTACCTGTTACCTGTTGTGCCTGTCAGACTGGTTGGGAGTTCGAATCTCTCGAGATCCATTTTTTGTGCCTGTTTCCTGTATCCTTTTTCCCGTTTCCTTTTATTGACTTCGAATCCCCACAGGGGGGACCATGTCAGACTGGTTGGGAGTTCGAATCTCTC
>CAYVOY010000251.1:0-2268 GCA_964453395.1 uncultured Anaerolineaceae bacterium | reverse complement strand
GATCAAGTAAAAATTTGCTTTTTCTAGCTAAGAAAGCCTTATCATTTATTAAAAACAAACCACTTTTCCCCTACAAGGACGATGAATCATAATTATACATTTCTTTAATCTTATGCTTGGGAGGTAAGACAATAACAAGAATCCCTGCAAAGTAGAGGACATTAAATGCTAAATGAATCCATTTGATAGGGAAGAATTCACCTAGTGCTCCAGCGACTAATTGCCCACATACTTCAAACAATGTAAATGAAACACCAAACATGGCATTGATTTTAGCCCGATTTTGATTATCTAAACGGTGTTGGACAGCCGAAGTTCGAATATTAGCAGAGTTCATCCCCGCAAAGCCTAAAATAAACTTTACCCCAAACATAACTAACAATGGATAGAAAAAGAAAAGGCCATCAAGAATACTAAAAACAAAATAAACAACAACGGCTACCAGATAGCGCTTATTATCGGGTATCGTAACTAAGTAATGAAAGAAGCCACCAAACATATAACCAGCTGATTGAAACGACAACAACATAGCATAGTTTTGATCCGTTAAAAGGGATGATTGGTTGAAATAGGGGTAGACTAAACTGCTTGTGCCATTGGTAAACATCACGATTGAAAAGAAGATAAGTACCGAAACTAAACCAGTATCCTTTTTAAGGTTATGAAGTCCATCCTGTAAATCATTTAAGTATGTTTTTAGAGAGAGCGATTCACTGGTATTTATGTACTCAAATGGTTCATCAATGCGACTCTCAATAAAGACATCAATTAAACAAGCAAAGCTATATAGAATGAGAACATTAGCCAAGCCAACTTTATTCAACAATATCATCATTATTGGGGCAACCAGAACATTACTCAAAGGATAAATGGTCGAGATGATCGCATTTCCTTTTGAATAGAACTTTTTATCCATTAATTGAGGGATTAATGATTGTGAAGCTAAATTACTCACAACTCCTAAACAACTAATGAATAGTGAAGCGAACAAAAATGGCCAATATGAAAACCTCGTAAAATTTAGCACCACTCCAGCTATGAAAAATAACAAGGCGAGTATGATTTCGTTTCTCACTAATATTTTAAGCGGATTATGTCGATCAATATATGGACCAATCACTAATGGCAAAACAAAATTAGGAAGAAAAGAGGCTGCTAAATAGATCGAATTTAACAACGTCGATTGAGTTTCTTCAAAAACAACCACGCTTAAAGCAATATTGAGTCCCACTCCCGCTAAGGCTGAGATAACCATCCCTGATGTTGCTAGTCTAAAATTTCTCGTCCATAGCGTTTGTTTTTTATCCATCATATCTCTTCTTTCTTGAGCATTATAGTAAATTCGAGACTCTTAGATTGTCAGATTTCCCCAATAATTCCATTTTATTCGGTCACCTCCGAGTCGCTTTCTTTCGAACTAACTATATTATGGATGGGCGTGTTTGTAAATATTTAATTCGGTTTTCATCGAGTCGGTTGAAACCGAGTTGTCGAGGCGCTGATTTCCATTTTGCCAACGAGAAAGATGCTTATATGTGCGGCTGGGTTTCTATAGCACCCGATGCGAAGCGAGCGGTGTAACCCTGCCCTTTATTCATCATAAGACCTAATTCGGCTGCTTAAGCAAAGTGGAAGTTGACAGTTAACCCGAGTGAGTTAGAAAATGAGAATTGCCTGATGGATGCTAAAAACATCCATCAGGCAAAAGAGGCTAAATCATTTGGTAGCGTTTGAGGGCGGTGTTTAGGATCATGTTGACCAATTCGCTGTGGCTGATTCCGTCGGCGCCGGCTTCCATGACGATATCCGAAAGCTGGGGCATCAAGCCCGGAAGAGGGTTGATTTCCAGAATATAGGGCTTCAAGTTGTCGTTTATATCGAGGCGAAAATCGATTCGGGCAAAGTCCAGCGCACCGGTTACACGAAAAACAGAGGCAGCCAGCAAGTTGAGCTGGTCGATCATCTCCTCGTCAAGCGGTGCCGGGCAGAGATATTCAAGATCAGCGGCATGAGTGGTTTTCAGATTGTTGTCATAAACCCCACCGGATTCAACCCAAGGCGCCAGGTTAACTTCCAGGGGCGGCAAGAAATGCAAACCGGCTTGAATGCGGCGGGCATTTTCGTCTTTTGGAATTCTTCGCGCGACCGGACCGATTAAATTACCGACCAAACCAACGGTAACTTCGCGGCCTTCGATATATTTTTCTACCAAGGCGCTTTGATTATATTTTTTCAAAATGTAATCAAGTTGGGTTCGCAACTCCTCTT
>CAYVOY010000250.1:0-2287 GCA_964453395.1 uncultured Anaerolineaceae bacterium | reverse complement strand
TCGCCCTTTCGCGTGCTTTTATGCGCAAAGCGGAAGTTTTGATTTTGGATGAGCCTACCTCGGCTTTGGATGCCCAGGCAGAATATGAAATCTTTTTACGCTTCCGCGAATTGATGGAAGGCCGCCTGGCAGTTTTGATTTCTCACCGCTTTTCAACCGTCCGTATGGCAGATCGAATTGTCGTCTTGGAAAATGGAAGAATTCTGGAACTCGGCAGCCACGAGGAGCTGATGAAACATAATCAGGTTTATGCTCATCTCTTCAATTTACAGGCTGAAGGCTACCGTTAGGCGGAGCCTAAACAATAAATTAGAATTTCAAAATTGCAGACAACGACAAATCGTTGTCTGCAATGCTAAAGTGCGGTGATTATGGAAAAAAAGAAGACATTGCGAAATTCCGCTAAAGCGGTGGTCATTCGTCAGGATAAAATTCTGCTTTTGCGCAAGGCGGATAAAGAGGGCTCTTACACCGTTCTCCCCGGTGGAGGGCAAAATTTTGACGAAACACTCGAGCAAACCCTCAAGCGTGAAGTTTTGGAAGAAGTCGGTGCTGAGGTTGAGGTGGGCAAATTGCTCCATATCCGCGAATATTTTTCTGAGAAACATGAGTTCGCATTTGAAGACCGGGCATTGCATCAGATTGAATTTTTCTTCCGTTGTGAGTTAAAAACCGAACCTGACCCAGGCAGAGCAAGTGAGCTTGACGCTAACCAGAAAGAAGTTGTTTGGGCACCTCTATCAGAACTGGAAGCTGCCAATTTTTATCCGGCAGCCATGCGCGAAGCGCTGAGCCAATTGGAAAGTGGCAAATTTCCGGTCTATTTAGGGGATTGTAATTAAGTCTTCTTTGAACCAGCCCTTAGAAAGGTATAATCAGAAATTATTCAGGAACGAAAATAGTTTCTGGGAGGAACTGCCATGCGTGATGGATTTTTAACAAACGACGAACTACTATTCCTGCAAAAGGAGAAAAACAGCTTGCAGACTGTGCAAGCTGGATTGAGTGGCTTTTCCTTGCCCTCTGAAGATCTGGCAAAACTCCAAAATGCGATTGGGCAATTGGACGAGCTTTTCTTGATTGTCGCTGCCGGAGAGTTCAACGCAGGTAAGAGCGCTTTGGTCAATGCCTTGGTGGGCGAACGTGTTTTGGAAGAAGGCGTGACTCCCACGACTGCCCAGGTTACTTTATTGCGCTGGGGCGATGAAAAAACCAAGACTATTGTCGATGACGGTTTTGCAATTGTCACCCATCCCTTGCCACTCCTGAAAGAGTTGAACCTGGTCGATTCGCCCGGAACTAACGCAATCAATCGTCAGCACGAACGCCTGACCAGCGAATATATCCCACGCTCAGATTTAGTGCTTTTCATCACTTCTGCAGACCGCCCCTTAACTCAAAGCGAGCGCGTTTTCCTTGAAAACATCCTGACCTGGGGCAAAAAAGTTAGCATCATTGTCAACAAAATTGATATTTTGGACAGTGAAGAAGCGGTTGTGCAGGTGAGGGATTTTGTTCGCACAAATGCGGCCGAAATTTTGGGATATGAACCGGAAGTATTTTTGGTCTCCGCTAAACTTGCCCAAAAAGCAGTTTCTTCGGCTGACCCAGAAGAAAGCCGACAATTGAGAGAAGAAAGCGGCTTTGCCGATCTCGAGAAGTATATTAGCCAAACCTTGGATGACAAAACCCGTTTAGGGCTGAAACTACGCAACCCAATTGGCGTTGCCACGAATTTGCACAAAACAGCTTCGGATGCGATTGAACTGCAAATTGCCGATATTCATGCCGATACTGCTTTGACTGGCGAGCTTGAAAACATGGTTGCCTCCTATGAGCGCAGCTTGAACGATGAAATTCCGCCGCGTTTGGCTGATATTGAAAACATTATGATCAACTTTGAAAACCGCGGCTTAGATTTTTTTGAGCGGACGATGAAGCTGAGCAATATTTTTCATCTTGCCAATACCGAAAAAATCAAAGCCCAATTCCAGGAAGAGGTTCAGGACGATGTTTCTGAAGCGATTGATGCCAAAGTGCATGCCATGATTAACTGGATGGTCGATAAGGATTTGAACACTTGGTATCAGGTTGCCGGGGCTTTGGAAAAACGCCAGGCGCAAAGTCAGCGTGATTTGCCGGTCGCAAAAACTCCCCAGTCAGCAAGGCGGGATGAGCTGATTGAAAACGTCAGTCGAACGATTAAGCAAATTGTCGACCGCTATGATCGTAAAAAAGAAGCCGAACAACTGGGCGATTATGTTCAGGAGTCGGTCGCTCAAACCGC
>CAYVOY010000249.1:0-2305 GCA_964453395.1 uncultured Anaerolineaceae bacterium | reverse complement strand
TTCGAAATTGGCACCGAAGAACTGCCGGTTGCCGAGTTGGACAAGGCGATTGAGCAATTAGAAACAAATTTTGCAGCCCTGTTAAAGGAAAATCGCCTGAACTATGAAAAACTTGAAGTGAAGGGCACAGCCCGACGCTTGACCGTGATGGTGAAAGCTTTGCAAAGCCGTCAGGCCGACCGCCTGCTTGAGCTGAAGGGTCCGCCTGCTGACCGCGCTTTTGATTCGGAAGGAAAGCCGACTAAAGTTGCCGAAGGCTTTGCGCGTAGTAAAGGCTTGGAATTAAGCCAGCTAAGCGCCAAAGATTTTGAAAATGGGCGTTACGTTGTGGCAGAGGTTGCCGAAAAAGGACGCAGCACGCTTGAATTATTAGCAGCTGAATTACCGGGCATGATTGCGGATTTGAAATTTAGCAAATCGATGCGTTGGAACGATAGCGGCGTGAGCTTTTCCCGACCGATTCGCTGGTTGCTTGCTTTGTTTGCTGACCAGGTTGTGCCTTTTGAGTATGCGAATTTGGCTTCCGGAAGGACCACCTGGGGCATGCGTTTTTCAGCTGAACCGAGCAAAGAAATCCATTCCTTGAGCGACTATCAGGCCTATTTGGAGAGCGAAGGAATCATTTTGGATACCGGCATGCGCCGACAAAACATTTGGGAGCAATCCCTGCAACTGGCGGGCAGCGTCAATGGCATTTTGAAAAATGACCCCGATTTGTTGGCTGAAATTGCCAATTTAGTTGAACAACCGACCGCTTTGTTGGGCACGTTTGAGCAAAGATATCTCGAAAATTTACCTCCCGAAGTGATCATTAGCGTGATGAAAAAACACCAACGCTATATCCCGGTGCTCAATCCCGAAGGCGAGCTGACCACTCATTTCATCGTGGTGCGCAATGGCGGAAAGCAACATTCCGAAACGGTTTTAGACGGAAACTTGCAGGTCATTATCGCCCGCTTTGCTGATGCGGAATTTTTTGTTCAGGAAGATCGCAAGCACAAGCTGGAAGATTTCGTCCCGAAACTTGCTCAACTGACTTTCCAGAAACAATTGGGTTCGATGTTGGATAAGACTCAGCGGATTGAGAAAATTAGTGCAGAATTGGTAAAAACTTTTGCCCTAAGTGAAGAGGAAGGCCGTGACGCAATGCATATAGCATATCTCTGCAAAGCGGATTTAGCCTCTGAGATGGTGGTTGAAATGACAAGTTTGCAAGGCGTGATGGGTAAATATTATGCCCGGTACTCCGGTGAAAACGAAGTTGTCGCCAAGGGCTTGTTTGAAACTTACCTGCCTCGCAACGCTGAGGATCCGCTTCCCGAGAGCCAGCCTGCCATGGTCGTGGCTTTGGCAGATCGCCTTGATTCGATTGCTGGATTGTTTGCTGTGGGTTTGACTCCAACAGGCAATAAAGACCCCTTTGCTTTGCGCCGTTCCGCGATTGGATTGGTGAGCATTTTGATGGGTAAGGGGCTCGATTTTGACATTCGCAGCGGTTTGAAATTAGCCGGCGCAGCTTTGGATGTGCCTTTTAGCCAGGAAGCGGAAGATCAGGCGGCGGCTTTTATTACCGGACGTCTGCACCAGATTTTGTTAGAACAAGGCTACGCTCACGATGTTACCAACGCGGTTGAGGCTGTCTATGGTGAAAATCCCGCCAAAGCGAAGGCTGCGGTTGAGGTTTTGAGCCAATGGGTTGCAAAAGAGGAATGGCAAAGGATTTTGCCTGCTTTTAGCCGCTGTGTCCGAATTAGCCGCGACCTTGAAGAATTGTATCCGGTTGATGCTTCGCTCTTGATTGAAGAGGAAGAAAAAGCGCTTTATCAGTCTGTGCTCTTGGCTGAAGGAGCTTTGAAGATGGAACCGAGATTAGAGAACGCCTTAGCTCAGGTTGAGGCTTTGGTTGAGCCGATTAACGCTTTCTTTGAAAAGGTTTTGGTAATGGCGGAAGATCAAAATCTGCGCCGCTCGCGCCTGGGTATGCTACAACGAATTGCCGGCTTGCTGAAAGCTCATGCTGATTTGTCGAAGTTGGAAGGCTTTTAGGAAGTTATCAATTAGGTCTAAATGCAGGCGGACGTTGTACCCAAATGCAGTGAGTGGTATTGCAATCTCTCTGTAGGGCGCGATTGAAGATGGCTAAGCCTCAAGGAATTTTTTACACAATTCCATCTTCAATCCGCCGTAGTGAGCGTAAAATTTTAAGTGAGACCGACACATAGGCGGACATCGTACCCGAACGAAGTGAGTTGTATTTGTTTATTAATAATCGAAGCGTTGAAAAGAAAAAGAATAAAGGTTTGGT
>CAYVOY010000248.1:0-2327 GCA_964453395.1 uncultured Anaerolineaceae bacterium | reverse complement strand
AAGGATATCAAGCCGATATCATTATTCAGCTCCGCCCAACTTCTCCGGTCAGACCAGTTGGCTTGCTTGACGATGCCATCCGAAAGCTGATTGCCCAGCCAGAGGCCGATTGTGTTCGCGGGGTAGTTCCTGCGAGGCAGAATCCATACAAAATGTGGCAATTGCGGGCGGATGGTTCCCTTAAACCAATTCTCGAAGTTGAAGGAATTAAAGAAGCTTACAACACTCCGCGTCAGGCTTTGCCGGAAACTTATTGGCAAACCGGCCATATTGACGCAATTCGCAGCAGCACAATTTTAGAAAAACAAAGTTTGACCGGCGAGCTTATTCTGCCAATCCAAATTGACCCGCTCTATACGGTTGACATTGACACACTGGAAGATTTCAAAAATTCCGCTCAAATGATGACCGACCCGCGCATTAAGGCGGTCGACCCGCTCAAAATGCGGCGAGCCTTTCCCGATAAAGTCCGCCTTTTGGTGATGGATTTTGACGGGACCATGACCGACGACAAGGTTTATACGGACATGAACGGCGTTGAAAGTGTTCGCTCCAGCCGCTCGGACGGCTATGGCTTGGATATGCTTAGGCATCAATCCGAGACGCAAGCGCTGATTATGTCGCGCGAAGTCAGTTCTGTTGTGGCTGCCCGGGCAAAAAAATTGGGGCTCGAAGTTTTTCAGGCGGTGATGGATAAGTACCAGGCTATTCAAAGCCTGATTCAAGAGCGGAAGCTCAAGCCGGAGGAAATCGTTTACATCGGAAACGACTTAAATGACCTTGTGGTCCTCCCATATGTTGGTTATTTTTGTTGTCCTTCCGATGCGCACCCATTGGTGCGAAGACAAGCCGACTTGGTTTTAGACCACCCGGGTGGGGACGGGGCGATTCGGGAAATTTGTGAAAGAATACTTGCGCAAGCGCGCTCGATTTAAAGAGTAAAGCATATTATAGGAAAGTTGACGAGAGGTTCTCTCGAGAGAAATTGCAAGCCTGGTAGAGGATAATTATGAGAAAAACAGTAAAAATAGCTAACAGAGTCATTGGTGATAGCGAACCGACTTATATCATCGGCGAAATTGGTATTAACCACAACGGAGATTTAGAAGTTGCCAAAAGCCTGATGTTGGCAGCCAAAAAAGCCGGCATTGATGCGGTCAAATTCCAAAAACGAACACCTGAAATTTGTGTTCCCAAAGAGCAACAGAGCCAAATGCGCGATACTCCCTGGGGTTATATTAGTTATTTGGATTATCGCTACAAGGTTGAATTTGGCGAAGAAGAATATCGAGAAATTGACCGTTATGCCAAAGAATTGGGTATCGACTGGTTTGCTTCTTCATGGGACATCCCCTCCCTTGAGTTTATGGAACGGTTTAATCCGCCAACTCACAAAATTGCCTCAGCCTTGCTGACCGATCACCAATTACTGCGCGCTCACAAAGCAACCGGCAAGCCCATTATCCTGTCGACCGGCATGTCAACCATGGAGCAGATTCGCGAAGCGGTTGAAATTTTGGGTGAAGAGAATCTGGTGCTTTGCCATACCACAACCACCTATCCCTGCCCTCCGGAAGAACTGAACTTGCGGATGATAACAACCTTGCGCGATGAGTTTAGTTGCCCAATCGGTTATTCGGGGCATGAGGTTGGTTTGGTTCCGACCGTCGTGGCTTCTGCCTTGGGTGCAAGCCTTGTTGAACGTCATATCACGCTCGACCGTGCAATGTGGGGTTCGGACCAAAGCGCTTCGGTTGAACCGCAAGGTATGGTAACCCTGGTGAAATATATTCGCGTAACCGAAAAATCGCTGGGCGATGGCGAAAAGAAAGTTTATGACAGTGAACAATCTTCCCTGAAAAAATTAAGGAGAGTCAGTCACTAAGATGAGTAAGCCAAATGTTTTCGTACGGCTAATCGAAAAGTTCGAGGAGCAAACTGAACGACGGAAAATGCGGGCTTCTTTTCGAGCGATGGCTGCCCGGATAAACGAGAACAAGCCGATCGAAAGTCAAAAGCCGGTCATCTTTTTCGATGCCTCAACCCGGCTGGATGGAGCGAGTCTGAATGCTGGTTTTGCCGCTGTGACCGCTTGGTCACTCGCTTTACAGGGCGTTCCGGTCGTTCATTTCGTCTGTCAGGAGGGTTTGAAACCCTGCATCCTTGGAACAGACCGAAATAACCCCGATGCAAAACCGCCTTGCCAAAGCTGCATTCGGCAGTCGGAAGCCTTGTTTGCTGAGAGCAAAGTGAGCCCTTTTAATTACCGGAGCGATTCAGCATTTGAGGAAGAAATCCAAAATCTCGATTTGGCGCAGCTAATGGTT
>CAYVOY010000247.1:0-2339 GCA_964453395.1 uncultured Anaerolineaceae bacterium | reverse complement strand
TCCTAAGGATGGCGACCTGACTCGTCTTTCGACTTACAGTTGCGGTACAGTGCTGGACTCACACCAGCTTCCGCCATTACACCCTGGCATCCGGGCATCGGGTTACCTTAGGCTTATGTATTCAATCTTAGCATCTGTAATTAAGAATGTCAATTATTTTTGGAAGAATAGATACAGTTTGTAGATAACTCTGGGTTTTCGAGCGCTTAGTTTTGGTTGGACTCTGTCTCTTTAACAAATTCTATCGATTTATTGATGATGAAGTCCTGGTCATGGCCGAGTAGCATGACATGCGGAGAATTTTTGAGCATGATCAGTTCTTTGCGTTCAGAGGAAATGCCCTCCATCAGCATCTCTCCGGTTTCATCCTGGACGGTATCGTCAGCTTCACTAAGGAAAATCAGGACAGGTTGAGTGACCCGCGAAAGGATTCTACGAGTTCTGCATTGAAGAGTTCGCAATTGCACGGCTGCTTTCACAGGATAGACATTGTAGCCTCTCCATGCCAAATCTCCCTTATCTTCCCCTTTGGGTATATACTTTTCAAAAAATTGAATGATATATGCCAGTCTTAGGTGGTTAACAAGTAATGCAGGGGCGAAGAGCAGCAAACCTGCGGCTTCCGGAAATTCTGCAGCCAGCATAAGACAAAGCAAACCGCCCATCGATTCACCTCCCAGCCATACTTGATCACAATTTTCTCGCAACTCGAGGTAAGACTGCCGAACGGCGGCATACCAATCTTGCCATTTGGTTTTATTCAAATCGTCCGGATGGGTGTTGTGCCCGGGTAAGAGCGGGGCTGAAACGGTGTAGCCCAATTCTGACAAGCGGTCTGCTAAAGGGCGGACTTCGGCGGTGGAGGCGGTGAAGCCATGAATGAGCAAGAAACCGGTTGAATTTCCTTGATGATAAAAGCGGCTTCCGTCTAAATCCGGTCTTGAAATATATTCGTTGCTCATTTTTGTTCCCTTCTTAATGTAATAATCAATTTAGCAGAAAATCGCGAGCTAACGCGATTTTCTGCTTTGGTGTCGTTCAATTAAAAATTATTTTTCCCAAACTTCCAGCCTGTCAATCAGGGTTTTGAAGTTTTGGGTTCCGGCAGACATGGTCGTAAAGCCAAAAAAGCCGGCTTTGGGCAAGCTGTCGTTAGTAGCAGAACCAACTTTTTGACGGTTGATATAGAATTCAAAATCGTTGCCATTGGCTAAAACGCCAAGTTGATTTGTTTCGCCAACCGGATTGAGCGCATCGCTTGTTTCATAGGGCAAAAGATCGATGATTCGATTATCGGAGGTGTATTGGCTGAAGCCCCATTTACCATCACAGGTTAAGCCCATGTAGTAAAAATCTCCGCTGGTTTTCAGGCGGAAAACCAAGCCAATCCGGTCATTCGGCGTGCAATTTAGCATGCTGAGGCTGGTTTCATAATAGCCATTTTGTACTTCCGGTTTGGTGGTGTAGTAGCTGGTCCACCAGGGGGTGCCTTTGGATGTGAATTCGAGCTGCCCGTTTCCAACTTTGGATAATAAGTATGGGTTTTCGAAGTTCCAATAACTGTTGCTGTCGAAGCTTTCGTTATAAATGCTGGTACCGCTCCAGGGGAGGTTTTCACCGGTTGAGGTTTCGGGAAGGCTTTCGGCAGCTTCTTCGGTGGTTTCGGGAGTTTCAGCCTCGGTTTCGGTGGGAATTTCGGCTTCTAAAGCCGGTTCTTTTGATTCGGCATCCGGTCCGCCGACACCGCTAACAGGGTATGGCATTCCCTCCGGAGCTGGAGTAGCGATCGTTTCGTCATTTTCTTCTGAACGATTGAGTGCTCCCTGGGTTAATATTTGTGCGACGTTTGTTTCGACAACCGGATCCTGGGATATATCTTCATCCCCAAGATAATAACAACTGCTGAGGACTAAAACAAAAATAAGTAAAAACGGGACTAATTTCTTCATGCAACTCACCTCATTTTCTGACTAATTATGCCTTTATTTTACCCGAAGACGGCGCAAACGCAGAATGAAATCAGAGATTTTTTTAGAAGAATAAACACAACCGTATCTCATCCCCATGTTTTTGGTTAATGATTTTAGACAATAGAAGGAATTAAACATGGACTTATTTAAAAAAGCATTTGAATTTGAAACTGCCCGAAAGGCAAGAGCTGAGGGATATTATCCCTATTTTATTCCACTCGATCGAAATGAAGGCACCGAAGTCGTTTATCAGGGTCGCCGGATTATTATGTGTGGTTCGAACAATTATCTTGGACTGACCACTCATCCAAAAGTTCGCGAAGCAGCGATTGAGGCAATTAAAAAATATGGCACAAGCTGCACCGGATC
>CAYVOY010000246.1:858-2342 GCA_964453395.1 uncultured Anaerolineaceae bacterium | reverse complement strand
CTGAATCGCATTTTTACGATCACACTCCTATGGGTAGGTTCTTATTATGTCATTAACCAAAGCGTAACACCTGGTGAGCTACTCTCCTTTTATGCCATTCTTGGATATTTGACCGGCCCGGCTGCAGGGCTGATTGGAATGAATAAAACCATTCAAAACGCTCTGATTGCTTCAGACCGTCTTTTTGAAATAATGGATCTGGAAAGGGAATCAGACGAAAACAAGATTGACCTCCGACAAGAACTTCTAGGAGACATTCGTTTTGAAAATATGAGTTTTAGCTATGGAACAAGGGTTGAAGTGTTCAAAGATTTTAATCTGACCATTCCCAAAGGCATGATGACCGCCATAATAGGTGAAAGCGGTTCAGGAAAAACGACCCTGGCTGGACTCCTTCTAAAGCTCTACCCAATCAAGAATGGCGCTATTTATATCGGAAAGCACAATATCAGCTACTTCACCAACTCCAGCATGCGTGGAATTATCTCCAGTGTTCCACAAAAACTGGACTTGTTCGCGGGCAATATCATTGAGAATATCGCAATTGGGGAATTCAAGCCAGATATGGAACGAATTCTGGAAATATGCAGATTACTTGGAATACTAAGCTTCATTGAGAAGCTGCCAGCTGGTTTTGACACCTATATTGGAGAAAACGGAGCTACACTTTCAGGAGGACAAAAACAGCGCTTGGCAATAGCACGAGCTCTATATAGAAATCCAGAAATAATGATTCTTGATGAAGCAACATCCTCCCTGGACTCCGAGTCTGAAATCTTTGTACAGAATACACTGGAAGACCTTTTAAACAAAGGGAAAACCCTAATTGTAATAGCACACCGCTTAAGCACGGTAATGAAAGCCGATAAAATTGTAGTACTTGAGAACGGCCAATTGATTGAAGAAGGCACACACCAGGCACTATACCAGAAAAAGGGCAAGTATTATAATATGTGGCAACAACAAATCCCAAACTTAAACGAATTAATCAATTCTGATGTTTAACTTTAACCTCGAACAGCCATGAATTTCATTAAGCAGATTGAAAGATTACAGCTTCTTAACAAGCTCATTCAGGAACAAAACACAGGCACTCCTGAAGAACTTGCAAATCGCCTCAAAGTGAGCAGACGACAACTATACAATTACCTAGAGTCATTAAAAGACATAGGAATAGAAATTTGCTATTCCAGAAGATACACCAGCTTCTATTCCGAGAACCGGAAGAAATTGAAAATTGACTTTAGCCTTGAGGTTATGGAACCAGATGAAAGCAATAATATTATAGGAGGAAAGCGCTCGAAGCAATCAGCGTGCTTTTTTTTTGCACGGAGCGGCTTTAATTTAGCAATATGAATGGATTTCGTCCGGCAGTATGCTAGCTAAAGCCAGAGCGTTCCATGATTGGGAAAAATCAGCGCCCGAAAAATGCTGTAACAAATTTCGTGACAAATGAAAGACATTTCAAAATTAAATGTACAGGG
>CAYVOY010000246.1:342-848 GCA_964453395.1 uncultured Anaerolineaceae bacterium | reverse complement strand
CTTAAACGAAGTAAGCTTAACCGAGCTGTCACAAGAAGAACTAAATGATGTTCAGGGGGGTATCTCCATAATAAGAATTGAAGGTTGGTTTGATGGCGAACCTGGTAGTCGTGGATATCTATTTGGAAAGAAAATTTGGGACACCTACTAACAAATAATTCTTAAATTACAGGTGGTCGTCTCTTCTCTTGTTTTCGAGAGCAAAGATGGCCACCATTAACAAACTCCCCTATGCATAAGTTTTTATTGCTCTACCTAAGTCTGTTGCTAAGTACACCCAATTACGGTCAAATTACGCTCATTGACAATGGCGACTACTCCCCTGTTTCCTTTGCTCACCTAATAGCAGAAGATGGAAGGCTGCTGGGCACCTCCGACTTAAATGGGCAAATAAAGATCGATTCAATCAACACGATTCAGAACAAACATATCAGTATCCAGCATTTATCCTACGAAAACATAGAAATCGCCCTTGACAAATCCGCCATCCCGGACACCTTCTTCAT
>CAYVOY010000246.1:0-332 GCA_964453395.1 uncultured Anaerolineaceae bacterium | reverse complement strand
GGTCAAGAGAAAGTATACACTACCGGATGTAACGGTTCATGCCAGCAACAAGGAAGTCCTTGTAATAAAAGCATATTACCGAAGTTATGAACTCAATAACGATATTCCCAAATTCTTCACAGATGGATTTGTCGAATACTACATCCCTGTTTCTAATGATAAAAAAATAAAGATGAAACGGATGGAGTTTCGGTCATTTAGAAATGAAGAATTATTAAGCAAAGAGAAAGAGCGCACGAACACAATCGTAATGCGACTGGCAGGCATCCCTCGAATTGTTCACAATTCTGTATCCAACTCAATTAGAGAAAACAAAAAAATCACCCTGCGGT
>CAYVOY010000245.1:0-2347 GCA_964453395.1 uncultured Anaerolineaceae bacterium | reverse complement strand
GTGGTATGAATGTTTTGACTTGATACGCTCTCATCTGTTAACTTTGTAACTTGCCAGCCGTTTCCTGTTACAATAAAAACACAATTAGAATTCTATTGGAGAGCCTTATGGACCTATTGACTATCATTTTAATTATACTGGCAGTACTTATCATCGGCTTTATCGCCGTGCTTATTTATCGTACTTTGCAATTCCCAATTCCGATGGAGGATCCGGAGCCAATTGCGCTTGCCGATGTTGACGGTGAAGAAATTGCTAAACATCTCGGTCTGGCAATTCAGCTCAAGACGGTTAATAATCTTGACCCGGAAAAGGTTGACCCGACGCCCTTCAAAGGTTTGCATAATTTGATTTCTACGCTTTACCCGGAAGTTGAGGAGTATCTAAAGCGCGAAATTATCAGCGATTATTCTTTGCTCTACACCTGGCAGGGGAGTGACCCGGACCTCGACCCGATTGCCCTGACAGCTCATATGGATGTTGTCCCGGCAGATGAAAACCCCAATTCCGGCTGGACCTATCCGCCTTTCAGCGGTACGCTTGCCGATGGCTATGTTTGGGGTCGCGGTGCGCTTGATTGCAAAAATGTCATGATCAGCATCCTCGAAGCGGTTAATTACCTGCTTAAAAGCGGTTTTCAACCTAAACGGACGATTTATCTTGCCTTTGGTGAAGATGAGGAAATCTCCGGTGTTCGCGGTGCAGGTCAAATTGTCAAAACCTTGAAAGAGCGCGGTGTTCATTTATCTTTCCTGCTTGACGAAGGCGGAACGATTACACAAGGTTTCATTCCCGGCGTTGATGCACCGGTCGGGTTGGTTGGGATTGCCGAAAAAGGGCATCTTTCCTTAGTTTTGCGCGCCTCAACCCCTCCCGGTCATGCCTCGGCACCCGGCGAACTAACCTCAATCGGTGCGCTTGCACTGGCAATCGCCACACTTGAAAACAATCCATTTCCTCAGGATTTGGATATGGCAGAATTGACGATGAGCTTTGTTGGGGCAGAATTTCCCTTTATGCAGCGAATGATGTTGGCAAACCGCTGGCTTTTTGGCAGCATTGTGAAAAAACGCTTTGCCGCTTCGCCAAGCACTAACGCGGTTACCCGCACTACCATGGCTCCCACGATTATTAACGGTGGAAACACCGAAAACGTGCTTCCTGCCGTAGCAGAGGCAACCATCAACATCCGGCCGCTCCCCGGAGATACTTTGGTGGACGTTTACAAATATGTCAATGAGCTGGTAGGCGATGATGTTGTGGAAGTTTTGCCCGCGCATAACGAGCCCCTATACGGAAAGCATTCCTGGGATCCGACCGAGATTTCGGATATCGACTCTCCCCATTTTCCAATTTTGATCAATTTGATTAAGGCTTGTGTGCCCGGTGCATTGGCTGCGCCATTTTTGATGACCGGAGCAACCGATGCGCGTCAATATTTGGAAATCTGTGATCGCGTTTTCCGTTTCTCACCGGTTGTGATGACCCCGGAAGATCAAAAAACGGTGCATGGAATCAACGAACGAATATCGTATGAAAACCTGGAGCGCATGGTTGGTTTTATGGTTGAGGTGATAGAGAAAATGTCTTCCATTCCAACTGATTTCTTCGGCGAAGAAGACCGTGATGATGATAAGGAAGAAAAAGTCAAAAAGGCTCCCAAAAAAGACAAGCCACTCAAAACCCGTCCGATGAAAAAGGCCGAAGAACTCTTTGAAGAAGCTTTGGAAGACGTGATAATCGAAGACGATTATTTTGACGATGCACCTCTTGAAACGCGTCCGATGAAAAAAGAGGACAGCGACGATTAGCAGCAAGTTGAAGAGATTCTTGAATCAACTCAAGGGATGATAGTTTAACGCTCGAAATGGAAAAAGAAAAGCCAGTTTTCGATCATAGTCGCGTCAAGGCTTTGCTTTTCGACGTTGACGGCACGCTTTCAGACAGTGATGACCGCATGGTTGAAATTGTTGGCCATAAACTTGGTTTTCTAAAACGAGTCATTTCCGAAGAAAAGTTGCAGAAGTTTGCCAGGCGCTTTGTTCACTTCGCTGAGGGTCCGGGTAATTGGGCTTTGGAACTCGCCGACCGGCTTTCGCTTGACCATCTGATTGCAAAATATCTCGATAGGCAAGAAATAAAGAGCAATCATCCTGCAGAGCACTTTCCGATGATTCCCGGAATTGTTCCAATGCTGGACGAGCTTTTGCCGGAATATCCATTTGCAATTGTGACTGCCCGAAACGAAATTACAACCCGCCAATTTTTGAGCCATAACAAGCTTGAGTCTTATTTCCCACTTGTGATTAGTTCCCAAACATGCCAACGCACTAAGCCTTTTGCCGTC
>CAYVOY010000244.1:0-2353 GCA_964453395.1 uncultured Anaerolineaceae bacterium | reverse complement strand
TAGACGGCGAAGATTAGTAAAAGGATACCCATGAAGAGCAAAGCATTCAATTCAGAAAAAGCCAAAACCAAAAGACAAACCAAAGAGGCAATAATCGGCGTCAATGGGAAGAAGGGCACTTTGAAAGGGCGATGGATAAACGGATATTTCTTGCGCAGCGTTATCATAGCAAGATTAGCCATTAATAAAATGAACAGGTAACCACCGGAAGTGATGTAACTGAGGAAGTCCACTGCCCCGATACTGGTAACCAAAATTGAAATTCCACCAATCATCAGAATCGATATATAAGGTATGCGGGCTTTGTTGAGGCGCGAAAGAACGGCAGGCCAGGTACCGTCGCGGCTGAGCGAGAAGCTCTCACGCGTTGCAGAAAGCATCGAAGAATTGATGGAAGTCAGTGAACCAATCATTCCGGCAATTCCGATCATCGTAACCCCGGGCTTGCCTAAAAACAAATTGATTGAATCTGAAAGTGCGGTTTCCGAACCGGCGATGTCGGCTGAAGTGCCTCTTGCAACGGTGAAAACGAGCGTGTAGACCAAAACAACCAAGCTAAGGCTAACCAAAATTGCAATCGGAATATTTTTGGTTGGGTTTTTAATTTCTTCGGCATCATCAGCAATGACTTCAAAACCAACATACATTGAGTAAATCAAAGCAATTGTCTTGAGAATGATGCCTAAATTTGCCCCAAAATTATCGGTGGCAAACCAGCGGCCTCCGGGCAGGAGCAAGGTTGCTGTGCTGAAGCCGTTGGGCATGGTGAAACCGGCAATGACGTAAATTCCAAAAGCAAGCAAAAGAATAATGCCCATCACAACCTGCATATTGCCAACTTTGGTTACGCCGAAAATGTTCAACATTACGAAAAGCAAAATTGCGCCAATCGCAACAAGGCCAATCCCATAGGAGCTGCTTGCAATGCCGGGGAAGAATACCGAAGCAGAATAAGCAAAACTAACCGCACTGAGTGCAGTATAGAAAGTGCTGGAGACACAATCCATCGAACCGACCAAAAATGAAACCAAGCCCTTTCCCCAGGCTTCGCGGACGTAGGTCATCGCACCGCCGGTTTCGGGGTAGGTTGTGGCAAGTTCACAGTAATTTAGCGCGATGCTAAAACTGAGAATGCCCGCAATCAGGATTGCCCAAATACCAGCCGGACCGGCTAATGCCGCGGCATGACCTGATAAGACAAAAACACCGGATCCAAGTGTTCCGGCGGTGCCAAGCATAATTGCCTGGGTTAATGAAAGTTGGCGTTTAAGCGTTCGTTTGCCAGCCATTTTTCCTCTATTTCTCTAAAGCAAAGAGGTTCGGGTTGAAACCTTGTTTCGCGCCGAACCCGATATATTTCTAATTTATTTTGTGGCATATATTATACTACTGCCGCTTTTTTTGCAATAGGCTTTTTAGAAGATTGTACGAAGAAAAGAGTAAGGGTATAATTTGAGCATGCAAAGAACTTTATCTCAAGAATGGTCAATTGACGTCCCGGACGGTTTTGAAGAGCGCAAAGAGGGCAACCACCTGGTTTTTTGGAAAAGCGGCTGCACCTTGCTTACAACCATTTTTGCCTATTCCGGTGAAAAACACCGCCAGCTTTTATTGGCGAATCTAAAAGGCCGGGTTGAGGCAGAGAAACTGGAGAGCATCGTTGAAATAGACGGGGAAATTGAACGCTATGCTTACTTAAAAGAAGAAGCTATTATGCCCGGACATGTTCGATTAGCGATTCACGCCTTTACCACTGCCCCCTATGGCGTTTTGCAAACTTCTTTTTACATTGACAATCCGGACGATTTACGAGAATGCCTGGTCATCTGGAAATCAGTTCAATATCATGGCGAACCGGAGCAGGCTTCTTAGCATATCCAGCTAAGAGTTTTTATTTTTCCAACCAAGCTTCGCGGATTTTCTCGTAAGATTCTTCGAGCGATTCCGGTAAAACGCGGGTTTTCCCGATTACAGTAACAAAATTTGCGTCACCAATCCAGCGCGGGATAATATGCCAATGCATGTGCTCTTTGATACCGGCACCACCGGCGTCACCGATATTCAAACCGACGTTAAAGCCTTGCGGACAATACAAGCGCTGCAGGCATGTCACCCCTTGTTGAATCAAACTTGTCATCTCAAAAAGCTGTTCAGGGCTGAGGTTCTCGATTCGGTTGGTGTGTTCGTAAGGCACAACCATAATATGCCCGCTGGTGTAGGGGTAGAGGTTCAAAAGGACAAAATTGTACTGACCACGGTGGACGATAAGATTTTCAAAACTATCCTCTTTTTTTTGCGCCTCACAGAAGACACAAGGAGCCCCTTTATCGCGTGCAAAATATTTATTCCGGTC
>CAYVOY010000243.1:0-2354 GCA_964453395.1 uncultured Anaerolineaceae bacterium | reverse complement strand
AAAATTGGAATGACGGCAAAGCCCAGGAATTCAAAGATCGCAAAGAATACCTGCCCCATGAGACTGACGCGCATTTATTTTCCATGGAAAATACCGAGCAAGCCCCTGCCCTAAAACCCTCCAATGGCGACAGTGCTGAGGGTCAAAACAGCATTCAAGAAGCTGTGTACGAAACTGAAAATCAGGAATTGCTGCTCTTCACAACCCCAAGTTGCACCAATTGCGCCCTGACCAAACGCTCGCTCAACGAAGCCGGACTGGCATATCAGGTGATGGATGCGATGGAGCACCAGGATTTGGTTGAAAAATTTGGCATTCGCCAGGCTCCAACCCTCGTTGCCATCAGCAATCACAGCGTCGACAAATTCCCCGGCTACGTCAGCGTCCAGGAATTTATTCGAGAGCATGTCTAAGTTTTGTCTCACCCTGCTTGCTATAAAAAGTGGGCAGGGTGATTCTTTGACGAGCAGATTTGATTTGCTTCACAATTGTTTTTAGCTTAAACACATTGGCTTGTAACGTCTTCGTATATTCTTGACTACGGATTTTTGAAATTCATACCAAACTTGTTTGAATTTAGCCACAAAAATCAAATTATGCTATAAACCTCCCCGTTTTGCTTAACTGCCCTTGCTTTGAACGGCAAGCATCGACGCTCCTTAGGAGCAATTTTTAAGCTGTTTGGGTATATGAAACTGGTTAAGGTGAACAAAATTTAGCAATGTGGAGGCATTAATCGATTTAAAATCTTTAACAATCTAATATTCTTGTAAGTCTTAAACAAATTAAATAAGGAAGCGACATGAAAAGTAAATCTTTACAAAAACCCCTGGCCCTTCTTCTGGCATTGGGAATGCTGATAAGTTCTCTCCCAATTACTGCTAATGCTCAAGCTCCAATCACTCAAGGTGGAAACATCCTTGAATCTGATCCTCGAGCTGGAGCTGGCGATTTTCTTACCTTAGGGGATCCTCTCCCTTCCGATTATCAACCACTCGATGCTGACGATATCAACCTAATCCTCGATGATGGAACCGGTGAAAGTTCAATGGGTACATCCGGTGGTGAAGTTTCTATTATCGCCTTAAACCGTTTCTCACCTGAAGGCCAATTCCCCTTCTTGTTGACAGAAATCAGTTTCTTGGCAAACAACGGATCCGGTTCGGTTATGGCTCCCGGAGAACCCATCAGATTAGTTGTTTTTCAAAACACAAATGGCGAAGCTGTTAGCGACCCCTCCGATGGCGCAGAGCTTTTGCTTGAAGTCAACGAAACAGTAAAAGTTGCTACAGGTTGGAACGTCTATGAATTGGATGAGCCGCTCCGTCTTGATGGTCCTGGAGATGTCTTGATTGGTGTCCTTTCCGAACATCGCCCCGGCACTCCATATCGTCCCGCCGTCTATGACACAAATACTAACTCCCACCGCTCTTGGATTGGTATTTGGACCGACCCCAGCCCAGTTCCCAGCCCTGTCACCATTCCTTTTCCCACAACCGGAACCGGAACATGGGGTGGACTTAGCGAACTCGGCTTTCCCGGAACCTTCACCCTGCGTGGTAAAGGCTTTCCTGCCGTTGATTACAAAATTAACGGTACTGTAACCAACGCTTCAGGTGCACCGGTTGTTGGTGCCACCATTGCTTTCACCCCGGGTGTACACACAGCCAAAACCAATGCCTCCGGTTTTTACAGGACGATGTTGGATTCCGGTGAATACAGCGCAACCGTAAGCGGTTTTGGTTAATAGAATCAGACTAAATCAGTTACTATCCCCGAAGGTGCAACCGAACCGATTGTTTTAGACTTTCAGCTCGAAGCCCTTCCAAGCATCACCGTTAAAGGTGTAGTTACTGATGGTGGTGTGGATGCAGCCAATAATCATGGCTATCCCCTTTATGCAAAAATTACTTTCTCAGCCCTCGGCGATAACCAGGTTGTTTACACTAACCCAATCACCGGCGCTTATGAAGTTGGTTTGCCCATTGGACATCAATATACTGCCAAAGTTGAATCCATGATTAATGGCTATGAAGTTGTGGAAGAAGCATTCACACCTGACGGACAATCAGAATTTGTTAAAAACTTTGCAGTTCCGATTAATAGTCAAACTTGTATTGCTCCCGGTTATGGAAAAGTTTACGATGTGGCTTTCTACGACTTCGAAACCGATCCTCAAGGCTTTACCTTTGGTGGAAACAACAGCTCCTGGGCACACGGTCAATTTACACCAATTCCCAATGCTCCTGCGAGAGCCCACAGTGGTAATTATGGAATCGCTACCAATCCTGCCGGCCTGTATGGCGTCTTTGAGTCGAGCTGGGCTGCAAGTTCGGTCATTGACCTTTCCGGCG
>CAYVOY010000242.1:0-2364 GCA_964453395.1 uncultured Anaerolineaceae bacterium | reverse complement strand
CACATGCCCCATTTCGGGATGAATCAAACCGTGCAAAACTTTTCCGTTGACAATTGCTCCCCCACCGATTCCCGTGCCAATTGTGAAATAGACCAAATCGCTCAAACCGATACCGGCACCCCATTGCGCTTCGGCAAGTACAGCCGCGTTGACATCAGTATCAAAGCCAACCGGAATATTCAAGCCTTCAGAAAAGAATTTTACGAGGTCGGTGTAAGCCCAGCCTTCTTTTGGGGTTGCTAAAATATGACCATAACTGGCAGAATCCTTGCGCAGATCAAGCGGCCCGAAACAAGCAATGCCCAGCGAATCCAGTTTGCCCAGGCGAGCCTCTTCTTCTTTGAAAAAGCTCAGACATTGGTTCAAGGTCGTTTCAGGATCTGTGGTCGGAATAAGCATTTCAGAGAGAATTTGATTGTCCTGGTCAATTACAGCACAAACAAACTTCGTCCCCCCACCTTCAATACATGCGACAAGTCTTTTTTCCATAATCCAAGCCTAAACCGTATAAGTATCCATTAAGTCTGTCAGTCCGTCGAACTGAGCAGGCAACTTCTTAGCATGCAACAAATAAAGATTTTTTTGCGCCCGGCCCATACAAGCATAGAGCATGCGCTTTTGTTGGGAAAGTGCGACAGGGTCATCTTTGCTTTCTTCTCTGAAAAAGTTCTCCACTCCGCACAAAAACACAACGTCATAGCCTAAGCCTTTTGGTTGGTTGGCGTTATAGACTGGCACTTTATACTTTGACAGCCCATTTTTGAATCGTTTTTCATCCTTCGCGGTTGCTGCAATCACACAGATTTGGTCGTAAGGAATACCGGCTTTCTGCCGAAGATGCTGGATTTGGTTTTCTACAAAAGTTATGTCCTCGCCTGCTTGTTTGGTCGATACCAATAATGGACGATCGCCTCTGCGCATATAGCTTAAATCTTCTTCGCTGACAAAATCCTCACCTTCGGTTTTCAATTGCCGAATCAGCTCGGAATCGTCCTTTATTACTGCTTGGGCAGCCCGATAAATCTCGAATGTGTTGCGATAGGGTTTATTGAGGTATTTCGTTCTGCCAACAACTTCAACACCGCGTTGCCGCCATGAAAAATAGCGGAAAAGCGATTGGGTAGGATCATCAACCATAAACAAGTAGCCGCCCGGTTTGAGCAAACTGTTTACTACCGCAATCCAGGATGGGGCAAAATCCTGGGCTTCATCAATCAAAATTGCATCATATTGAAGGGGGCTAATTTTTCCTTCCTTGATCCAATTCAGGAAATTAAGATAAGTTCGATCCCAGGTTGTCGCCCTGTTTTTCTCCAGGTCTTTGCTTTGCTCAAGCAATAAATCATAAATCTGATTCCGTTGATTCTTACTGATTTGAACCTGATTGCCTCTCCCGACCCGTTTAACATTCAGATAATCTTCCCGGGAAGCCAGCATCACTTCATGAATCCAGCCTATTTCTTTAGCAATAAAATCGGAGCCTAAGCTTTGGATGATTTCATACTTATCCTTGTTTGCATTAACCCAGCCGACAGAATCTGAAATCGGTAACTTTAAATACCGGTTTTGATTTTGGATTGTATCAGCCAGAAGCTTGTCTAAGTTGGTGGCTTGAATATTATTGAAACTTTTCAGTTCCTTATGTAAGGATTGCCCCAAAGCTTTGTTGAAAGACAGCACCAAAATCTTCCAATCCTGGTTTACTTTTGCCAGATGTTTCGCTTTGGCAAGTAAGACCAGAGTCTTTCCACTGCCCATCACCCCTCGGACCAAGCGCACGGTATTTGTGCTGATGATTTTTTCGCTTTCGAGCGGTAAATCTTCTTCCTCTTGCGCTGTGGGTTTGAGCTCCTCAAAGAGCGAATCGAGATTGGCATTTGCAGACTGCGAAGTTTGAGCTTTGGGATTTTGTGGTTTTGAGGGCTGGCTTTCAGCTGTGGTGCTTTCGCTTATGCCTTCGAGCACAATTTCGGCTTGCTTATCATCCAAAATGATGCCGCTTCCAAATGCGATTTCAGGATAGATTGCCGCCCGAACAAGATCCATCGTTTGTTTGGGAATTGGGTTAATTTTGTCCTCACGGACGGTGTTGCGAATACTGCGGTTAATCAGGTGTGCTTCCAGGTCTTCCTGAACCAGCACATTACTTTCACCCCAGACTGATTGAAGTTCATTTTTATAATAAGCCGGAAAAAACGGTAAAACAGCAGCATAACCGTATGGCAAGAATGGCTTGGGAAGATTTTGTTTTTTCGCTAAATTTTCGATAGCGTTGGAGAGATCGAGCGCATAATCGCGGGCTTGGTTTACCGATGCTGGAGTTAGTAGATGATAACCAGATATCATCTGAAACACCAAATTCCG
>CAYVOY010000241.1:0-2370 GCA_964453395.1 uncultured Anaerolineaceae bacterium | reverse complement strand
CACTTCGCAAAGTGTTCAGTTCCAATTGTTCCTGTTCAAAGCTCTTGCGCACTGATTGACGCTCAAGTTCCGCATTTTGCAATTGTTGTTGCGTCTGGTTAACATCCCGCAAAGCCTTATACCAATGATAGCCATACCAGTCACGCAAACTTTGCTTAAGCAAATCCTGCACGGTTTTATATTCTATTACCCGGGCTGCCTGCTTTTCAAGACTGCGCACACGCGGTTTTATCTCAGCGATAATATCCAAGGCACGTTCCAGATTGCGTTCGGTCAATTCCAAACGGCGGACTGCTTCGGTTTTTCGACTTTGATATAAACCAATTCCCGAGGCTTCTTCAAAAAGTTTGCTCCGTTCATCCGGACGAAAAGAAAGAACGGTATCGACCAGACCCTGGCCAATAATGGTGTAAGTGCGGTCGCTCAAACCGGTTTTCCCGAGCAACTCGGTAAAATCCTTTAAACGAACTTTTTGATTATTAATCAGATAATCGTTTTTTCCATCGCGATACGCCCTGCGGGTCAGCACCACCTCAGAATAATCAATTGGCAGCCACTTGTCTTCATTATTAAACTTGATAGAAACAGCCGCCATCCCAGCCCTTGCCCTGCTATCCGAACCGGAATAAATCATATCTTCCGTCTTTTTAGCGCGCAAAAGTGAATAAGATTGCTCCCCCAAAACCCAACGAATTGCATCAGCAACGTTTGATTTTCCCGATCCATTCGGACCGACAATTGCCGTTATCCTTGACGGAAAAACCAGATTGGTATCTCTGGCAAAAGTTTTGTAACCTTGCAAGTCCAAACCTGCGAAATTGGATTTTTTCATTAATTCTCAATTCCTAACTTATTGATACTGTTTAATGCTGCGTCTTTTTCGGCAAGTTGTTTCGAAGAACCCCTGCCCGAGGCAATTTGTTTATTATTGATTATAGCCACCACGTCAAAAGTTTTCGCATGGTCAGGTCCCGATTCTCCAATTAACTGATAACTCGGAGCGGCATAACCTTTCGCCTGAGCCCATTCCTGCAATTTGCTTTTTACATCTTCTTCAGAATGGTTACGCACAATATATTCGGACTCGCCTTCCAGCATCGGAACAATAAACTTTTTCACGGTTTCAATGCCACAATCCAAATACATCGCAGCTATCAAAGCCTCAAATGCATCACATAGAATGGCGTCCCGATCCCTGCCACCGGCGTTTTCTTCCCCTTTTCCAAGTAAAAGCGCTGAACCAATCTCTAAGCTACGCGCAAATTTGGCAAATTGTTGGGTGTGAACCAATGCAGCTCGCACTTTTGTCAAAAAACCTTCGTCTTTTTCTGGATAATTGTTATAGAGCCATTCTGCAACAATAAAGCCCAAAATTGAATCGCCCAAAAATTCAAGCCGTTCATTATCTTCCAGCGTTTCCCGATTTTCGTTCAAATAGGAGCGATGCGTCATTGCACGATTAATCAAGGACACATCATTAAAATTGTTTGGCAAATGCTCTCGCAATTTAACCAAAGCCTCAGGTTCAATCATTTCTTCTCCCTTTAGAACCGCTTATTCGTTTGCCATCCTCAGCTCTTGACCGATATCAAACGAATTAGCAGTTTCAAATTTTATATTATGAGTATTTTAACCCATTCCCGCTAAAAACCAAAACCGTTTTACCATGAGTTATGGAAGATTTCTTTAGGGCGGCAAAAACCATCGCTGAAGTCGGTTCTACATAAATACCCATAGCTGCCAACTCTTGGCAAGCCGGTAATATTTCTTCCTCTGGAATTGCAAGAATATCGTCATATCCTTTTTGCAAGGCTTCCATTATTTCTGCTCCTCTGGCGGGATTCGAAACCATCGTACCTTCTGCCAAACTGCTGAAATCTGTCTGCTTGAAATTTCGTTCGTTCCATTCCGCATGCAAAGGTGCACAGCGCTCCGGTTGAACGCCTATCATTTTGGGCATTTTCTGATTCTTGACAGTCTCACAAATTGCTTTAAACCCCATAAAAACGCCTAAAAATAATGATCCATGCCCAATAGGACAAAAAATTCGTTCGGGCATTTCACCAAGTTGTTCATAAATTTCATAGGCAATCGTTGCATAAGCTGCCAATCCAAATGGGAGCATCGCATGACTGGCATAAGCTACATCTCGCCGCTTGACTTCGTCTAAAACCGCCTTGTGAGCCCTTTCTCTTTCCCCGGGAACTTCCCTTACCTGGGCACCAATCCTGCGAATTTGATCAACTTTTGGCCCGCTTGTACCTTCGGGAATAAAAATTGTGCTTTTAATCCCGAATCCGGCTGAATAAAGCGCAATGGAAGCCCCGGCATTTCCCGAGGAATCCTCGACAAGCTCCCTAATCTTTCGCT
>CAYVOY010000240.1:0-2387 GCA_964453395.1 uncultured Anaerolineaceae bacterium | reverse complement strand
CAAGGCCAAAACCGGGATTCGAATTCCCGTCGGGGAACTTTTAATTGCAACTTTTTTCTTTTCTCGTGGTTAAATAGATAGAGGTATTATGCATACACCCAAGAAGAAAACTTATTATTTGATATATCCCCGTTTCGTTTTTCGACGAAAGGTTTTGAATGGCCTTATCAAGGTTCTCCTGCCCCTGCTGAGCAAATTAAAGGTCAGCGGTTTGGAAAACATTCCAGATGAAGGTCCGCTAATATTAGCAGCTAATCACGTTTCAACTTTGGATCCCTTGTTGATGGCGGCTTATCCTAAACGCTCGGTTGAGCCAATTGGTGCCGGTGATATGCCCTTTAATGGCATTGCCGCTAAACTGATGGATCTGTATGGCTTCCTCAAAGTCAACCGCGGCGCTCTCGATCGTAAAGGGATGAATCAGGCTTTGGATGTGCTTAAACAAGATGGCGTTTTGGGGATTTTTCCCGAAGGTGGAACCTGGAGCCCCGGACGGATGCGTGCTCAAATTGGGGTGTCCTGGCTAAGCGATAAAGGCAATGCCCCGGTTGTGCCAATCGGTTTGAGCGGTTTTCAAGATGGACTTTCTCGCCTGCTCACCTTTAAACACCCCAGTCTTGAAATGAAAGTTGGCAAGCCGATTCCCGCTTTTAGTTCTGAAAATTCATCTCTGTCAAGCAGGGATGCCTACCAGTCCTATGCCGATAAGGTGATGGACCACGTCCAAGAATTAATTAATCCGAGTGAGTTTCTGCTTTATCCGGTAAAAACAGATTTCAGCTTGCAAGTTTTGATGGGCGCTGAAGGCTCTCAAATCGAAGAAGTTGAGTTAAAGGGAGGGGCTGCTCTGGCTGAAGCCTTTTTTACACCGGTAATCATGAGCACACTCGATAAAAACCTAAAAAAGCCAACTGAGGCACTTAATCCGGTCGATCAGGATCGAAAGATTCCAAGCATGCTTAAAGCCATCGATGTGGTTTTCGAGGTTCTTTCTGAACATCCGGGCTTTTTCACTTTTCGGATGGATCCCGATATTGGTCGCCAGGTTGAAGTTGCCTTACACGGTCTAAAAAGCTTGCTCGAAAAAGCAGCGCAGAATGGTCAAAACCTGATTCTCAATGCCAGCGGTGATTATTTTTATAGCGACTCACGCCTTGAGCATAAAGAACATCAATACGTCATCAAGCCTTAAGTTAGGCTGAGGCTTTGATGTCTTTGACGTTAAATTGAAGCGTTTGTCGGCCGTTCCATTCATTAATTTCGATTGCATAGGCAAGGTCAACTTCTTTGGGCATGTTTTCCAGCCAATGACCTTGATTGAAAGCAATCGCATCAAACTGATTCGTTCCTGCAGCGATAACCATCTTTAGATGCCGCCCTTCGCTCACCGGACGGGCATTGACAAGCCGACAATTGCGACTGCAAAAAACAGTATCGGGATTGCTGGTTCCGGTCGGTTCAAGGTTGGCAATGTCGCTCAAAATGCCGGGGACGTGTTCTGGTTTGAGTCTGGCGAGGTCAATTTCGTAGTCAATTGAAAGTTCGGGCATAAGTTCCATTCCAGCCAGTTTTTCATTAGCAATGCCAATAATCCGTTTGCGGAAGGCTTCAAAATTAGTAATTTCCAAGCCCAAGCCTGCCGCGGCAGCGTGTCCGCCGTAATTGGTAAGCAAATCTTCACATTCATCCAGTGCTTCAACAATGTTGAATTCAGGAATTGAGCGGCAAGAAGCTTTTATTTTTCCATCTTCGATTCGGCCAATGATTGCCGGTTTGTAAAAAGCTTCGGCTACGCGTCCAGCCGCCAAGCCAACCACCCCTTCTTCATAATCTTCGGAAACCGAAATAATAATCGGAGTGTCAGGGTCTCCCTGATTGACATCGTGGATAACATGGTCTTGAATACTATGTGTAATCTCTTTACGTTGACTATTCAGATTGTCCAGCTCTTGGGCAAGCTGTCCGGCATGGGTGAGGTCTTTGGTGGTCAGAAGTTCGAAAGCAGCGTAGGCAGAGTCCATCCGCCCGGCAGCATTCAGGCGGGGTCCAATTGCAAAACCAAGATGGCCGGAATTGAGTTTTTCCATTTTTATACCGGATGCCTGGATGAGAGAATACAAGCCCTGACGTTGCGTTTTGCGCATAAGTTTCAAACCGGCTTTGACCATCGCCCGATTTTCACCATTGAGAGGAGCGACGTCGACAACTGTGCCGATGCTAACCAAATCAAGCCATTGGCGGGGATCAATTTCAGGCTTTGGATAGCTTTGCAGGTAAGCCTGAACAATTTTAAAAGCAATTCCAACCCCAGCCAGCATTTTATAGGGGTAAAAATCACCCTCCTGGTGTGGGTCGATGACCGCATCTGCCTCAGGGACTTCTTTGCC
>CAYVOY010000239.1:0-2465 GCA_964453395.1 uncultured Anaerolineaceae bacterium | reverse complement strand
TGTTACTCGCATCCGGCGATTTTGAATCAGGTGATTTTAACGAAATGACAATCGGTTGGGGCAGCATTGGCACGATGTGGAATAAGCCCTTCGTCCAAGTTGTTGTCCGACCCGGACAGTATACTTTTCATTTCATGCAAGAATACCCCGATTTCACAGTTTCGGCTTTCCCTCCCGAATTTAAGAAAGCCCTCAACATTCTTGGCACCCGTTCAGGTCGTGATGGCAAAAAACTGCCCCTAACCAATTTGACTGCAATTGCCTCTAAAGTTGTGAAATCTCCTTCATTTGAAGAAGCCGAGCTAAGCCTTGAGTGTAAAACCATTTATTGCAACGAATTCGACCCGGCAAATTTTATCGACCCGAGCATTAAAGATGTTTACCCCGACAAAGACTATCATTTCGTCTATTATGGTGAAATCGTCCATGTTTTGGGTGCCGAGAAATACCGCTCCATAATCTAAGTCGAGGAAAACCGCCTTAATTCGTCCAGGCAAGTTATAATAGCCGGTAGAGAATTGGAGAGAGTATGAACGAAGAAAATATTCGTGTATTAGTTGCCAAACCAGGCCTTGATGGCCATGACCGTGGTGCCAAAGTTGTTGCCCGCGCTTTGCGCGATGCCGGTATGGAAGTAATCTACACCGGTTTACGCCAAACCCCTGAAATGATTGCCGAAGCAGCCCTGCAAGAAGACGTTGATGCAGTTGGGCTTTCTATCCTTTCCGGTGCACATAATGCCTTGGTTCCCCAGGTTATCAATTTGCTTCGTACCAATGGGCAAGATGACGTGGTTGTCTTTTTAGGCGGAATCATCCCCGAAAGTGACCATCAGGCAATGTTCGATGCCGGGATTTTCAAAATTTATGGTCCCGGAACCGATACAAACGACGTTGCCAGTGATATCGAAGAAGCAGTTAAGGCGAAACGAGCTTCCAAATGAACTTAGCTAATGCATTGAGAGAGGGCAGCCGAATTGCCCTTTCTCGTGTTTTAACGCAAGTAGAAAATGATACGGCTCAGGGTCAATCGGCCCTTGATCAGCTTTTCCCCTTTACCGGAAACGCCCATAAAATCGGCATCACCGGTCCCCCCGGCTCAGGTAAGAGCACGATGGTTAACGCCCTTGCCAAACAATTGCGCAAGCTTGAGAACCATCCCCGTGTGGCGATTATCGCGGTTGACCCTACCAGCCCATTTAGTGGTGGGGCAATTTTGGGCGACCGCGTCCGCATGCTCGATTTACAAAGCGACCCGGGCATTTTCATCCGCTCGATGGCATCCCGCGGCTCTTTGGGTGGGCTTTCCAGCTCGACCCAAGCCCTCAGCCAGGTTTTCGATGCCGCCGGCTTCGATTTCGTCCTGATTGAAACAGTCGGTGCCGGGCAATCGGAAGTTGAGATCGTCAACCTTGCCCACACCACAATCGTGGTGGACATCCCCGGATTAGGCGACGATATTCAATCTATCAAAGCCGGAATTCTCGAAATTGCCGATATTTTGGTCGTCAATAAAGCAGACCGACTTGGCGCTGACCAAAGCGTCCGCTATCTCAAATCAATGATTGCCATGGGCTACCGTCCTTTGGCGAGTTCTGCAGGAAAACATCGCCTGGCAGATGCGCTTTCAAAAGAAGACTTGCCCGACGACATGAACGAAGAAAACCTCTGGTTACCGCCTGTTCTGAAAACTATCGCCAGTGAATATACTGGCATAGAAGAATTGGTAGAAGCGGTCCTCAAACACCAGGCATTCCTCAAAAATACCGGTCGTTGGCAACAAAAAGAAGCCTGGACCTTACGCGAAATCGTCCGGAAACGACTTGCCGGAATTCTCATGGCGAATTTTTACAAGGGACTGGCTGAAGGCACATTGGACGAAATTTTGAATGAGGTAATTAGCCGAAAAACCTCACCGAATGCCGCCGTCAAGAATTTATTGACGTATAATCAAAACAAAAATAAGTCGGAATCAACGGAGTAATTATGGAAAGAACCTTGATTAGAGACCTGAAGGATAAAATTGACCAACAGGTTACATTAAAATGCTGGCTGCAAACTTTGCGCGACCAAAAAAGCATGCAGTTCCTCGTCGTCCGCGACAGAACCGGTTTGGCACAGGTTGCCCACTGGAAAAAAGGCAATCCCGAACTGGCAGAGCTTATTTCAACCCTCGGCACCGAATCTGCCCTGACGCTCACCGGCACCGTTGTTGCCAATGAAGTTGTCAAACTTGGCGGAATTGAAATTCAACTTGAAGAATTAAAAATCGAAAACTTGGCCGAAGCGCCCCTGCCTTTTGAGCCCTTTAGCGACACCTTGCCCGACCAGGATTATCGCCTCGATTGGCGCTATCTCGATTTGCGGCGCAAACGCAATCAACTGATTTTTGAAATTCAAACCACGCTCGAAGAAGCAATGCGCGAATATTGGTTGGCTAACGACTTCGTTGAAATCCATTCTCCG
>CAYVOY010000238.1:0-2468 GCA_964453395.1 uncultured Anaerolineaceae bacterium | reverse complement strand
CCACATGTTGGTCGCCAAAGCTCTTGGTATTGAAATTGAAGAATTCGGCTTTGGCTATCCCCCTCGCCTTGCCAAACTATTTACCTGGAAGGGTACCGAATTTACCCTCAACTGGATTCCCTTTGGTGGCTTTGTCCGTCCTAAGGGTGAAGAAAATCCCGACGAACCGGGCAGCATTCTCGCCGCACCAAAATGGAAACGCTTCCTTGTTATGGTTGCCGGTGCAACGATGAACTTTATTTTTGGTATTATATTGCTGATTGTAATGTTTTCGGTTGCCGGTGGGCAAGACACTTCCAAAGTGATGGTTGCTAATGTTGATGCAAGCTCCCCTGCCCAGGTTGCAGGTTTGCAATCCGGCGATATCATCACCCAGGTCGGAGATTATGAAATTGACAGCTTCGACACGATGACCGCAGCGACCAACCAATATAAAGGACAGGAAGTTTCGCTAAGCTACGACCGCGAAGGCACAATCGGCACTGTTCTGCTGACCCCGCGTGAGAACCCACCCGAAAACCAAGGTGCAATTGGTATCCAAATCACCTACCCGGTGATCTCACTTCCCTTTGGACAGTCTGTTAGTCAGGCATTCAAAACTTTTTGGCAACAGGTGAAAACTACGGTCATGATGCCAATCAACCTGATTCGGGGTGCAATTTCCCAGAGCGAAGCAAGAATTGTGGGCATTAAGGGCATATTCGACATGTTTAATAATGCCTCACAAAATGATCAGATTAGCGCGGTTGGTTTCCCGATTTATCGCCTTTCAATGATCTCGATGATTTCGATTGCTCTGGGTATTACAAACCTGCTCCCAATTCCGGCTTTGGATGGTGGTCAGATTATGTTCCTGCTTATTGAAGCAGTCACCGGTAAAAAGATTCCTGACAAGGTTGCTGTTGTTATTAACAACTTGTTTTTCTACGCGCTGATTGCGTTGATGATTTACATTACCATTCAAGATTTTGTCAACCCAATATTTGCGCCTTAGTGAGGCAGTATGGAAGTATCAAACACGATGAACGATCGAATCAAAGCGCTGCTGGATTTGGAACACCAGGTCCCGGCGCAGCTCTTATACGAATTTTCGGATCTTGACGCTAAAGAAAAAGCCGATCTTGCCAAAGTTTGGCATAAGATTCCCTTGCAGCGTCGTCAGACCTTCATGCAAGATTTGGTTTCTCTGGCAGATAATGACGATATGCTGATGTTTGAAGGCGTCGCCCGAATTGCTTTGGAAGACGAGGACAGCGCTGTCCTCGTTTCGGCGATTGATTTGCTCTTTGAAGCCGAAGATTTTCGCTTGGCACCGCTATATTTGCGCTTTTTGGCAGATCAGTCGCGTAACGAGAATGTCCGTGCCGCAGCCGCCAATGCTTTGGGACCCTATGTTTATCTTGGTGAGACTGAAAGAATCGAATCGGATTTACTTTTGGAAATTGAGGAAAGTTTGCTCAAAAGCTACCGCGAAGACAGCTCCGATTTGGTGCGCAGACGCGCTTTGGAATCCTTGGGTTATTCCGGACGCGCCGAAGTCCCTGCCCTTTTGCGTAAAGCGATTGCGATGCGCGATGAACTTTGGCTCGAAAGTGCCCTGTTTGCCATGGGGCGCTCGGCTGATGAGCAATGGGAAGAGCAAATTCTCGAAAACTTGGACCACGAAAACGTCGCTGTCCGAATTCAAGCCGTTCATGCCGCCGGTGAACTTGGCCTTAGCAAAGCCCGCAAAAGCTTGCTCAAAGGGATTGATACGGCATTGGATGAAAGCTTGCGCCATGAAATCATTTGGGCCTTGGCAATGATTGGCGGAGATGGCGTTGAGCGGAAGCTCGAAAGCCTGATGAAAAACGCCGATAACGACGAAGAAGCCGCCTTTATTGATGACGCCATTGAATTGCTCAACTTCACCGAGGGCAGCGAGAATTTTGAATTGTTCGCCATGCCTTACCAAGAAGGTGAAGATCATCAGCACAAAGAGTTCGAATTTGATGATGACGAAGATTATCTGGATGATCAAGACTTCGACGAAGAAGAATGGGAAGTCTATGTCGATGACGATGATAATGAAGCAGACGATGAAGACGATTATTCCGTTGGAGATTTTGACGAAGATCGATTTAATTAATCAGCTTCATTAAGAGACAATAATGAAAGCAGAAACCGATTCCGAACTTTCCCGTCTGCAAGCAAATGTTTATGGGCGGGTGCAAGGGGTCGGTTTTCGTTATTTCACCTTGAACGCTGCAAACGAGTTGGGGCTTTTTGGTTGGGTGCGGAATATGCCCGATGGCAGCGTTCAGCTTGTGGCAGAAGGAGCCAAAGAGCAATTAAATAAATTTGTGAGCCGTTTACGAATCGGCCCCCATTCAGGTCAGGTTGACGATTTCCGCCATAGCTGGCAGCCCTGGCATGCAGAATTTGACCGTTTCGAAATCAGGGGATAGATCCTGAGTTTCTCATTTTGC
>CAYVOY010000237.1:0-2488 GCA_964453395.1 uncultured Anaerolineaceae bacterium | reverse complement strand
ATAATCAAAAATAAAGTTAAGCGTGTAGCGTGTTCGGTTTGGCAGAGCCTCGGGCAATTGATAGACCCTGGGAGTTTCGGTTGGGCTGGGTTCCGGCTCAAGAACTTCAGGCTGGGCGAGAGGCTCCTCTGTTATTTCGGGAACAAGCACTTCGGGCGTGGCTTTATTACAAGAGGTCAGGAAGAATGTAATCAGGAGCAGGAGTATGATGTGCTTCTTTTTCATAGTAATACCATTTTACCGCAACTTGGAAAGGCGGGAAACGGGAATCGGGGAGCGGGAAAGCAGGAAACGGGAAACAGATACAGGAAACGGGAAAAAAGAAATGAGAAAAATTATTAAAACACTTGTTTGTGCAAGAAAGGTGAGTATAGGGGCTTTCCCTGCGGAAGTTTTTTCGTACGATGCTGTTTCCTCTTACCTGTTTCCTTATTAAATCATTGATAAAAACGCCCAAATGTATTATCCTTCTGGTGGGAATGGTTAGGTCCCGGTGGGCTTCCTGGTCTTCAAAATCAGTGTCGGGTCGAGAGAGCCGATGTGGGTTCGACTCCCATCCATTCCCGCTCACAAGAGGTTTGCTTGATATTGAAACATAAATTTTTCCCCGTAATCATACTCATTGCGATTGCTATGACATTTTCTGCTTGCGTGAGCAGCGAAACAAATACTGCCGAGGCTCCAAACGAAGCAAGGATAAGTACTGCTGTAAGCGAAATCGCAACCGCGGAAAGTACGATTCCCGTTCCAACAGTTGAGCCAACTGCGGAAAGCACGCTTGCCGAGCCGACAAATGAGCCGACTGCGACCGAGCAGCCTGTTGGTATATCTATTAATCAAGCGCAAATTGATGCTTTGAAAGGGCTGACGATTAGCGTTCGCCATCCTTTTTATCAAAATGTTGAGAAATTTGAGGCTTTGACCGAAGAATTCAATAGCACAAATCCCTGGGGTTTTGAAGTGAATCCGCTTGAGGGTGGGGGTCTTCCTGGCGTTGCAGCTTCGCTTCGAGTAGAAGATTTTGCCGATAATCTGGTGATTGCTTCGGCTTTGGATATTTCGGAATCGCAACCTAAAAGAGATTTTATCGCGCTGGGTGATTTTGCTCTCGACCCTGAATATGGTTTGCAAGAAGCTTTCGAGGTCGATTCACCCTTCGTTGATTTTCAACCGAATTTTGAAGGGGAACTTCAATATGAAATCCCCCTGGCTTATAACACCGGGATTTTATTTTTTAACACAAGCTGGGCGCAGGAATTAGGTTTTTCTGAGCTTCCTAAAACTCAGGACGAGCTTCTGGCTGTTGCCCAAGCCGCCCGATTGGCAAATCTGGCAGACTCATCGATTACAAATGATAATTATGGCGGGATCTGGCTTTCGCGAACTGCTCTTTCTGCGCAAAATTGGTATCAGGCTTTTGGCGGGAGTTTCGATTTTGATGGTGAAGCCTTTACTCCTCAAGCTGAACCGATGCTGAATTCTTTCAACTTTCTAAAAAACACATTCTTGATGTCCAATAGTTGGGGCAGTATTGAAAATTATCCCTACCGATATTTCTCTGATCGCATGGCGGTTATTGCTGAAAGCGATTTGACCGGCTTGCCTGAACAAGAGGCTTATCAACAAACGGGAGCATTTCAGGATGGTTTTACGGCATTGAGCTATCCGGCAAGCGATGGCAAGGGTAGCCTTGTCTTGGAAGCGGTCTCTTTTGCCATTCCAAAAGCAAATGAAGAAAGCGAATTAGCCGCTTGGCTTTTTGCTTCCTGGCTGATGGAGCCGGAACAACAAGCAAAGCTGGTTGAAATCCACGGTCTTTGGCCTTCGATTGGAAATCCTGAAAAAATTGCCCCTCAATATGCGGCAGAAAATTCAGCTTGGGCTGCTGCTTTGGCGAATCAACCGAAGCTCAGTCTTGAGCCCGAAGTTGCCGATTGGGCATGGATTCGTTTGCTATTCCAAGATGCTTACGAGCGTATTTACAATTTGGATGCCAGCTTTTTCCCGAGAATATTAGAAGTTTTTGAGCAAAGCAGTCAGATAAACAGGGAGCAAAGACCATGAGCAAACTACCGGAAGTTGAAATATTTACGGACGGAGCTTGCAGCGGCAACCCGGGACCGGGTGGCTGGGCGGCTATTTTGCAATCCGGAAAACACGAAAAGGTAATCAGCGGTGGCGAAAAAGAGACCACCAATAACCGCATGGAAATAACTGCCGCTCTGGAAGCCTTGCGCGTCCTCAAAAAAGCCTCACATGTGCGCTTTCATACCGATTCCTCCTATTTGCTCAATGGCGCGACTTCATGGATCAAAGACTGGAAGAAACGCGATTGGAAGCGCAAGCAAGGCAGTTTGCAGAACGTGGATTTATGGAAAGAAATGGATGTTGAGCTTGCCAAGCATGAGGTCGAATGGCTATGGGTTAAGGGCCATGCCGGAAATCCGATGAATGAACGGGTTGATGAATTGGCGAGAAATGCAATTCC
>CAYVOY010000236.1:0-2495 GCA_964453395.1 uncultured Anaerolineaceae bacterium | reverse complement strand
GAATTTAAAAAACCTCCCGAGTTTCCCGTTTTTGCCAAAAAGGCCGATTCTCAACGAAGATGAATATTTTGTGTAGGGCTGGGTTTCAACCCGGCCCTTTATTCATTTTAGGAATTCATCCAGCGGAGGGGTTACACTTCTCGCTTCGCATCGGGAGCTATAGAACCCCCCGTACGGTGATTTGTCGAGAATTTTTTCTCACTTTCTCCGTTTCCTGTTTCCTGGATTCCCTTTAGTTTGAAAGGCATTGAACTTTGCTCTCAGGCCAACCAATATTTATCTTTTCACCAACCCTGACCGCCCGGGGGGATTGGACGAGGAGAGTTGTTTCTCCGACTCTGACTTCGAGCCGATATGCCTCACCGATAAAAACTGCATCTTGAACGATTGCTTCCAATTGACTTAGATGTTCATCCCCGCTTTGATTGAAAATGGCATCTTCCGGGCGCAAAAGAAGAACGAGGTCTTGACCAGGCTGGAAAGGTTGGGGTTCTGAGAAAGTTATCTCTCCGATTTCGCTTTTAAGTCGTCCATCCGGCAGAGCTTGGGCCGGAATCAGATTGCCCAAACCCAAAAACGAGGCAACCCAGGCATTTGCCGGTTGACGAAAGACGATCTCGGGCGCGGCTTCCTGAACCACCAAACCGTCGTGCATCAAGAGCAGGCGATCAGCCAAAACGAAGGCTTCTTCCTGATCGTGGGTAACGTAAATGACCGGTTTTCGACTTTCATGCAGCCTGCGGCGAAGTTCTTTGAGCAATTCTGTGCGCAAATTGTGGTCGAGAGCGCCGAGCGGTTCATCCAGCATGAGCAAATATGGATCCGGAGCAAGCGCACGGGCTAAAGCTACGCGTTGTTGTTCTCCGCCGGAGAGTTCGGTAACCTGCCGATTGGCAAAGGCTTGCATATGAATGTCTGCCAGTGATTTTTGAACAACCGCATCGATTTCGGCTTTTGATTTTCCAGCCATGCGCAAGCCGAATGCTATATTTTGGGCAACTGTTCGATGGGGGAAGAGGGCGTAATCCTGAAACATGAAGCCAAAGCCACGCTCGTGAGTGGGCTTGTTGGTGATGTCTTCCCCGTTCCAGAAAATCCGACCGCTTTCCGGGGCTTCGAGTCCGGCAATGATGCGCAGCATGGTGCTTTTACCGCTGCCGGAGGAGCCCAAGAGGCAGACTAATTCGCCTTCGTTCACCTCAAAACTAATTCCCTTGAGCAGGGGTTTGCCGTCATAATCCTTGTGAATGTTTTCAACTATTAACATTAGAACAACTCCTCGCCGGGAAGGCGGATTTTTTCAATCAAGAGACTGCCAAGCGCACTGGTGATTAAGAGGAGCGTGGACATTGCCAAAGCTTGTCCGTAATTGAGGGCACCCGGCTGGGAGAGGTAACGGAAAATGGTTACAGGAATGGTTGGCGTTCGGGCGTTTGCCAAAAAGCTGGATGCGCCAAATTCTCCTAATGAAATCGTGAAAGAAAAGGCGAGGCTGACAATGATTGCGCGGAGCAAAATTGGCAAATCAACTTCCAGGAAGACCCGAAAAGGTTTGGCGCTCATCGCACTGGCTGCTTCGCGCAGAGAATTTGGGATGCTTTGCAAGGCGGGCAAAATTGTGCGCACGACGAAGGGCAGGGCAATCAGCGAATGAGCAATCGGAATCAGAATCGGGTAGGGTCCGCTTGTCCAGGGTGGCTGATTGAAGCTAATCAAAAAGCCTAAGCCAAGAATCACCGGACTGGCTCCCAGAGGAAGCATGAAAAGCGGTTCCAGCCAACGATTCGCTTTGTTGGAATTGTTCAGTGCATAGGCGGTCAGAAGACCCAGCGTTGTCGCAATCAGCATGGTTATAAGGGAATAGACCAGCGAGTTGCGGATGGCAGCCAAAGGGTTGGCATAAAAAATTGAGCCGCTTGTGTTTTTGAACAGTTCTGTGTAATAGCGAAGTGTGAAACCGGTTTCAACGTTGCCGCGTTCCCCTCTGGCGGCTTCAAAAGTAACCAGAGAACGGCTGACCAAACTCAAAATGGGGGAAACAAAGAGGATGATTAAAATGATGACCATGAGAACGACAAAAAGTTTTTGCCATTTGGTTTTTGGTTTTTTGAGTGTTTTCGTTTCACTGCTGAGGGCTGCTTTTCCAAATCGGGGCTTATTGAGACGATTTTGAATGGTGGTGATTAAAAGCGTGAAGGCCAACTGGATGACCGAAAGCAAACCGGCCATGGGCAGGTTGAAGCGGTTCATTGCCTGATTGTAGATTTCGACCTCAAGCGTTGCAAACTGAGGACCTCCAAGCATTAAAACCACACCAAAGCTGGTGAAATTGAAGAGAAAGACTAATAGGCTGGCTCCCAAAATCGAAGGGAGTAGGAGGGGTAAGGACACTTCCCGAAAAGCTTGCCAGGGTGAGGCATTCAAAACGCGCGCGGCTTCATCATAATGGGGGTTGAGGCGGCTGAGGCTGTTGCCAACCATGCGGATAATAATAG
>CAYVOY010000235.1:0-2496 GCA_964453395.1 uncultured Anaerolineaceae bacterium | reverse complement strand
GTGCAGATTTGGTCGGCACGATTCACAAAGAACGTCGCGAATTGATCGGCAATATCATCGGTGGTACTGAAGAAACAACTACCGGCGTTATTCGTCTCAAGGCGATGGCTGCCGACAAAGTTTTGGAATTCCCAATGATGGCTGTGAACGATGCCATGACCAAACATTTCTTTGATAACCGCTATGGCACCGGTCAATCGACAATTGACGGTATCATACGGGCGACCAACGTTTTGATTGCCGGAAAAACCTTCGTCGTCGGTGGTTACGGCTGGTGTGGCCGGGGTATGGCTATGCGCGCAAAAGGCATGGGCGCTAATGTTATCGTTACCGAAGTTGACCCAATGAAGGCTTTGGAAGCCGTGATGGACGGCTTCCGCGTCATGCCGATGGAAGAAGCTGCCCCGATTGGTGATATTTTCCTGACCGTTACCGGCGATTTGCATGTTATCGACAAACATCATTTTGAAGTAATGAAGAGCGGTGCCTTGGTTGGCAATTCCGGTCATTTCAATGTCGAAATTAATATCAAAGCACTCGAAGAAATGGCTGTCGAGAAACATTTGGTTCGCCCCTTTGTTGAATCTTACATCATGCCTGACGGTCGCATTATCAACATTTTGGGTGAAGGGCGTTTGATTAATTTGGCTGCTGCTGAGGGTCATCCCGCTTCAGTTATGGATATGAGCTTTGCCAATCAGGCTTTAGGCGCTGAATACTTCCTCCAAAATAAAGATACACTTGAAAAGCGTGTCTATGATGTTCCTGAAGATTTGGATCGCGAAATCGCACGCCTGAAGTTGGCTTCGATGGGTGTTTCTATTGATGTTTTAACCCCCGAACAGGAAAAATACCTGAGTTCCTGGGAATCCGGCACCTAAATCGGTAATTGATTTTTGAATTTCAAAGCCCCTTACTGAATTGTGAGGGGCTTTTTTATCGGGTGTAGCAGAAATGTATGCAGCTGTCTACTAGAAATTTGTTTCATATTTTCGAGTCGTCAACAGAAAATCGGACAGATATTTAAGAGACACTAATTCTTTTTCCTGTTTCCTTTTTCCTGCTCCCCGCTCCCGGTTTCCCGTTTCCCGTTAGCCAATCGTAGTCCGGATTCCGTTTTTGAATCCGGCTTTTTTGTTTAGGATTAGCAGGGTTGAAAATCTCAACACGGTTTACAATCGCCTCGCCGGGTTGAAAGGCACAACCCTGCCTACGAAACGGCATTGCCGGCTTGAAAAACCCAAGCTGGCCTACAAAAGAACCTGGGAATCTGGAGCCTAAATCGTTTTATAAACCAACCTGCCTTCAACCGCTGAAGTTAAATTCTGATGATGTCTCAAATATTCATCCAGAACAGCCTGCACTGAGAAAGCCATAACTTTGGGACGACTAATCATGCTTAGTTCTTCTTCACTGAGGTTTAAATTTTTTTGGCAGTTATTATAATGATATGATGGAATTCCAATTTTGAAGCTCTGTCTATCATCAACTTCAACACCATTGACTTTTAAACTAATCAGCTTATCTTGGTTTTCATCATAGACTGCCTTGACAGTTTTATTCACCTGAAAGCATTCACCTTCACTGTTGCGATTGCCTTTGCGCATAATGTGAGCAAAGATTTTGCGGAGCTTTGCTCCGTCTACAACATAACGAGAGAAGGATTCATCGTATGGAAAAGCTTGTTTCAAATCGCCAAGCGTTACAACCGGACCTAATTCTTTGGAACGTATTGAACCGCTGCCGATGAAAGCTACGTCTAACTCTGCATTTTCAGCGAAAATATCTGCGATCAGGTTGCCAAGCTCGGTTTCAACTTCGCGCATCGGATGGCTAAGCTTTTTTGCAAATCGGCAGATGAGCGTGTTGTATTTTGCATCGACAATATTTTTATAATTGTCAATGAATTCTTGCATTTGCTCATCCGGCTGGATTTTGTCACTTCGAATGGGAACAAGCTCCCATTTCCATTCCACTATTGAATTGGTGTTGTCATCGACAGTGATGTCAAAACGCCCGATTTGGTCCGTACCCACAGCTGCCTGGGCAATCAGGATCTTGTTTACCAGTTCGGGCTGTTCCATGACACTGTGGGAGTGTCCGCCCAGAATCATATCCACGCCCCAATCCGGATTGAGAAGCGCTGCCAATTGGCGGTCGGAGTCCAAGCCAATGTGGGTAAGCAAAATAGTCAGGTCAATATCCTCATTCTTGTAGACATCACAGATTCTTCCAACTTCAACGGCAGCATCTTCCAAAGAAATGAAAGTGCTAATTTCTTGGTCTTTTTTAAGGGCATCAAGGACAGTTTCAGTGATGATGCCGATAAACATGATGTCAAAACCATCCACTTTTTTAATCAGGTAGGGCAGCATAAGCCTTTTATTGTATTTTTTGATGTAGAGGTTTGCATTGATAATCGGGAAATTTGCCATCTTCTCAAGGAAGAGCAAATGGGGAAGGCCATAATCCAATTCGTGGTTGCCCAGGGATGCG
>CAYVOY010000234.1:627-2497 GCA_964453395.1 uncultured Anaerolineaceae bacterium | reverse complement strand
GCACCCCTTACCTGCACAGATGCCCCCTGATTGGGATTGGCAGCTGCGGGCGTAACCACATTCATACCTGCAACTTTGCCGGAAACCAATTCCATTGGGTTGTTAACGGCTCCCTGCAGAAAGTCTTCGCGGTTTACATTGACAATAGAACTGGACAACTCACGCTTGTTCATTGATCCATAACCAATAACAACCACTTCGTTCAGCGACATGCCCGACTCCTTCATAACCACATGAATAGAGCTTCGTCCGCCCACCTCCACTTCCACATTTTCAAAGCCGATAAAAGAAAAAACCAACCAACCATCGGGACTAACACCCGACAAATTGTAACGTCCTTCCGTATCTGTAACCGCACCTGTTACAGTACCCTTCAGAACAACATTAACCCCTGGGAGAAAGGCTCCAGACTCATCAGTAACAACCCCTGAAACCTGAATGGCTTCCTGAGCATTTAGGTAAGTAGCATTGTTCAGTAGAAATAGGGCCACTAGAAAAAATAGCCATTTTCTTTTGAAACCAATTTTTGAATAAATAAAGGGTTCATTCATTGTTTAATAGTTTTAGATTATTGATTGACTCGAATCCAAAACTAGGAAGAACACTTTTTAATACTTTTTATATATTGATGTCAATATGGATGTTTTTAAAAAAGCAAACAGTGCAAATCGCTGTGCCTCAATAAAATACTAAAATTTGTGTGGCAAGAAAATATAGACGCAATAAAAGCTTTTGAGAAGCCTTTTCGGCATTAATGGCGCAAAAAGCCGGTGTTGTGTCCACTAAAAAGTGAAGAGAATCAAGATTTGAACGATCCTATCTTCATAATCTCAAGCTCAAAAGTTTCCCTATCGACCTTGGCTTTATTCTTGACCTTTGTCCGGTATGTATAAACCGTATTGGGCGCATACCTTAAGAACCGGGCAATTTTAGAACTGTCGTTAACCCCCAAGCGCACCAGGGCAAATATTCTAAGTTCGGTGTTAAGCAGCTCGTCGCGTTTCAGAACAATGCGGTCTTCCTTATCAAATAAATCATTGAAGCAAGTCACAAAATCAGGATACAGCTTGAGGAAAATCCGGTCAAAATTCTCCAGCAACTCTGCCAATTCCATATCAACCAATTTACTGGATTCCGTCATCGCAAACAAAGCATCTACCTGACCTACTTTTATCTTTCGGTTAACCAGCTTATTAAAATGCTCAAGCTTGTCGATATATTGCGAGCACAGATTCAAAAAGTGTCCAATATATTCCTCTTTAATCTTATTGGATTCCTGCAAATCCAAATTCAGAACTTCCAATTGCTGATTCGTTTCCTCAATGACCAGGCGAGATTTCCGCAACTCCTTCATCTGATGATGCAGGTAGTAGGCCACCACCACCAGTATTAACGACAATATGCTGATAAAAGCCAAAGAGAGGTATAAACGAAACCGTTGTCGAGCCAGCTCAGAAAGAAAAGCCTGCTCAATCACGGGTTGCGATTTGGCAATTTCCACTCTTCTAAAGCGGGCATTGTAAAAGTTCGCATCTGCTAAGGACATCTGCATATACTCATAAGCCTTCCTGAATCGCCCCTCGTCATAGAGCATCAGAGACAGGGAGTGCAAGGATTCATTTTCGGTAATGGCACATTCCAAATCGGAAATGGCTGAAAGCGCCAGATACTTCCTTTGCATGTCCCGATCGCCCCTGGCCCCATACACATAAGAAAGTGTCGCAGCCGTCATTGAAAAATACTGACTATAATTCTGCTGACTATCTAAAAAGGCATGATAAAACTCCCTTGCCGCATCCAAATCTTCATCAAACATTTTACGTTGCCCTTTAAAAAACAACTCCGCCGGATGAGACTCCTTAGCGTTTAG
>CAYVOY010000234.1:0-617 GCA_964453395.1 uncultured Anaerolineaceae bacterium | reverse complement strand
GCAATAAGGAATCCAAATAATTGTTTCCCAACTGCCAGTAATTCTCAATAAAAATATCTTCGCCCACAAAGCGAGACAAGTCAAGGTAAACTCTGGAAAAATACTCATAATAATCACTAACATCCTGCACAGGCAGGTCGTCTCTTTTGATTGTCCGCAACACATCAATGCATTCTTTGTAAAGACCGGAGGATATACAGATAAATGCCAGGTCCAGCTTACAGCGGTCCACCAGGTCCCCTCGGCCCATTTCCCGTGCCAACTCCATATTTTCGGACAAATAACTGTAGGCAGAATCGTACTGATATATTTTATACTCCCGATATATCAGCCTGTTGAGGTCGAACAAATTTTGAAGCGATAAAGCATCATTCCGCAAAGCCTTTAGACTATCAATTCGTTGATCTTTTATTGACCTGAAAAAAGCCTTCCGTGCAAGTGCCTGATCAAGCTCATCGATTTGTTGATCAAGCTCATTGCTTCCGTATATATGGCTTGCGCCAAACAAATAGAAAACAACAAACAAAAAAAACTTCATAATAATAGCTTTTAAACCTGGAAGCCCTAAATCGTATCCAGCCCCAACTCCCGCAAAAACGCATTGTGCTTTTCCGTAC
>CAYVOY010000233.1:0-2506 GCA_964453395.1 uncultured Anaerolineaceae bacterium | reverse complement strand
AGCCTGATTCTGATTGCATACACGCTTCTGTTTTTGGCTTATTCGTTTTGGCTCAAAAAATTCTTGATTGTGGACGTTTTGGTCATCGCTGCCGGCTTTGTGATGCGTGTTTTAGCCGGTTTGAGTGTCATTCAACCTAATTATTTCTCCCCTTGGCTTCTCGTTCTCACCTCACTTTTGGCAGCCTATCTCGGATTTGGCAAGCGCTTGGGAGAACTAAAACTGTTAGAAAACAATGCCGGAAGCACACGCAAAACGCTCGAGGGCTACACCATCCCGCTTCTCAATCAATATATTCAGATTATCGTCACGGCTATTCTGATTACTTACACGCTCTACACATTTTCAGCCCATTCCGAACAACCCAGTTATGCGATGATGTTGACAATTCCCTTTGTCGTCTATGGCATATTTCGTTATCTTTATTTACTTCAAAATGAAACCCTTACCGCCACCCCCGAAGAGGTCCTCCTGAAAGATCGCCCCCTCCAGATTGCGATTTTGCTTTGGGGATTGATGGTCATCGTCATTATTTATTTTGTGTTTTGAGGGGAAAATGCCAGTTATCAGTCAATCCGCTTCCGGAAAAGCTATCTTGTTGGGTGAACATGCCGTAGTTTACGGCCAACCGGCAATCGCCATACCGATTTCAAGCAGACGGCTAACCGTTAGAATTGAGCCAAATATTTTAGGCCCGTCCGGAAAATTGCGCATAATTGCTCCAATGCTTGACCTCGACCAGGATTTCTTCGCCTTGCCCGAATCCCATCCGATTTACCAGGCAATCAGCCTGACCTTAAAGGAATTGGGAATTGAGCAAATCCCGGCATGCACGCTGCATATCAGCTCAAACTTGACCGTCAGTTCAGGTCTGGGCTTTAGTGCTGCCCTGGCAGTCGCGATAATCAAAACGCTTTCTGAATTCCTTGGGCATCCCTTCGACCTCGAAACAGTTAACCGCCTCGCCTTTATTTGTGAGACCTTTGTTCATGGACACCCTTCCGGAATTGACAACACAACCGTTGCCTACGAAAAACCAATCCTCTTTCAAAAAGGCATTGAGCCCACAATCCTCAAACCAAGCAAAGACCTGCACTTCGTTTTGGCAGACAGCGGCATCAGAAAATCAACCTACGACACTGTCGCTCAGCTAAGAGAAGAATTCACCCAAAACCCGGATTTTGTTCAATCGAGAATCGAAAAAATTGGCAATTTGGTCAAAAAAGCAAGTCCGAACCTCACGGATGTGAACCGTGCGCTCCAGGCGGAGCTGATTAACCGAAATCAAGAGATTCTGCGCGAATTAAACCTCTCCTGCCCTGAACTCGACCGCTTGATTAACCTCGCCCTGGCACACGGCGCACTGGCTGCAAAATTGACCGGCGGAGGCAAAGGCGGACACATGCTCGCCCTGGTTGAAGAAAGCCAGATTGAGAGCGTTTTCTCAGCCCTAAATCAAGCCTCAGACGGAAAAGCCTTCCGGACAAGCGTCTTCGCCGAGGAAGATTAAGATGAATGATAAGCTCATCTTTCTCAAATTGGGCGGTTCGCTAATTACCGACAAAGCCCAAGCTGAAACCGCTTTGCCGGATTTGATTTTCACCCTGCTCAACGACCTCAAGCAATTTTTGCTCGAAAATCCTGACCAAAAGCTCGTCCTCGGGCATGGCTCAGGCTCTTTTGGCCACCATGCTGCCGCCAAATATCACACTCGCGATGGCGTAAGCAAGCCGGACGAATGGCATGGATTCGCCGAAGTCTGGCATTCAGCCCGAAAATTGAACCAAATCGTGCTTGAAACAGGCCGGCAAACCGGTCTGGATTTGATCGCCTTTCCTCCATCTTCAAACATCCTTTTAGAAAACAAAAAGCTGAAAAGCTGGAATCTTGAACCGCTAAAAATGGCACTCCAAAATAATCTCATTCCGCTTATTTATGGCGATGTCGTCTTTGATGAAAAACTTGGAGGCACCATTCTCTCGACCGAAGAGCTTTTCACCCATTTGGCGAAAGAGCTCAAGCCAGCCCGAATTCTTTTGGCAGGCAAAGAAGCCGCAGTTTTTGCTGATTTTCCCAAAAATCAAAGTCCAATTCACCATATAGATAAAGACGCCAAATTGGAAGCCTCTCTACAAACCTCCCAAAATCAAGATGTAACCGGCGGAATGCGTGCCAAAGTTGAAGAAATGCAAGCCCTCTGCCGGGCAATTCCGGGCATCCGGATTGAAATTTTCCATGCCGCAGCTAAAGACGACTTGCACAACGCCCTCATCGGCAGACATTCGGGCACAATTATTTCATAGGACTTATACCAATTATTAGAAAGGCTTTTGCCTCTATAAATGATTTAGGCTATACTACAAGCAGGTTAAACATGATTTACACAAGACAACAACTCGAAGAATTCGAAGCGCAACAGCTGGCACCCTATGCCATCCTTAGCAAAAACTCTAAAGGGCGAAAATTCCCCGAAGAAGAGGCTGATTTACGAACGCGCTTCCAGCGT
>CAYVOY010000232.1:0-2513 GCA_964453395.1 uncultured Anaerolineaceae bacterium | reverse complement strand
GGAAATCAAAATCAGTGTCTCTTAATTTTTTGTCCGATTTTTTGTTGACGACCCGTTCAAACTATGTTTCCTGTTTCCTTTTTCCTGTTTCCTGCTCCCCCTCCCCGCTCCCTTCTCCTGGTTCTAATACAATATTAACTCTCTTCGCTTATCCTATTCTTGACGAGGAAAAAAGCCTTTGATAGAATTAATTTACAAGAATTAGCACTCTCATGCCGAGAGTGCTAATTGTGACATTACTATGAACAAACTAACTGAGCGACAACAAATCATTCTTTCCCTGATCGTACACGAACATACGCGTACGGCGCAGCCTGTTGCATCCAAAACCCTGATTAGCGACTACAATCTCAAAATCAGTTCTGCCACGGTGCGCAACGAAATGAATGTTTTGACCGAGCTTGGCTATCTGCGCCAGCCGCATACCTCTGCCGGACGTGTTCCGACCGAAGACGGCTACCGCTTTTTTGTCAGCAATTTGATGCAACAGACCGCTTTGCCCGTCTCCACCCGCAACACCATCGCACATCAGTTTTACCAATCCCGAAAAGGTTTGGACCACTGGTTGCCCCTTGCGGCTTCGGTTTTGGCAAATCGCTCTCGGGCGGTTTCAATCGTAACCGCACCCCATAGCGAAACAGTCAGTTTCAAACACCTCGAACTGATCTCGACCCAGGCTTCACAAGTTTTGATGGTCTTAGTTTTGGTCGGCGGAGAAGTTCAGCAGCAAATGATTTCCCTCGAAAGCCTGCGCTCGCAAGAGCAACTCTCGCAAATTGCCGCTCAAATCAACCACCTTTGCCAAAATGCCAGCCTTGAGCAAATTCAGCAACTCCCTAAAAACCCAAATCCAGTCGTGAACCAGGTTTTGGCGGCGGTTGTTGACCAGCTCAGTGCAGCCGGCAAACTTGCTGCCGGCGAGCTCTATTTGGATGGGCTCTCCAATCTCCTTTTGGAACCTGAATTTTTGGAAGCCCGTTCAGACGCTTCGCCTTTGCGCCTTCTGGAAGCACGCCCCATGTTGGGCGATTTAATCGCCAAAACCGTTCAGACGGATGAAATTGGCGACATCCAGGTGCTCATTGGTGGCGAAAATAATTGGCAAGACCTGCACAATTGCGCCCTTGTCCTCACCCGTTATGGCGTTCCCGACCAGCTCTCCGGCGCAATCGGCATCCTTGGTCCGATGCGCATGCCCTATGGAGAAGCAATCAGCACCGTCCGTTATGTTGCGGAACTGATGTCCGGCTTGGTCTCGGATAATTTAATAAATTAACAAGCAAAAGCTTATAAGGATTATATGACTGAAGAAAAGTTAAACAACGAAGAAAAAAATTTTGATGAAATTATCGAAGATAATGGTGAATTAACCGAACTCGAGGCTGCTTGTTCAAAAGCCGATGAATATTTGGACAGTCTCCAACGCGAGCGCGCCAGTTTTGCCAATTATAAGCGCCGGGTTGACCAGGAAAATGCCGCAATGGCAGACCGCCTGCTTGGCGATCATGTCAAACTCTTTTTACCGGTTGTCGATGACCTCGAACGTGCCCTCAAAAATGCACCTTCTAACCCGGAATTTTCCGGATGGGTTGAAGGGATTGACCTGATCCTCAAAAAGCTTTTGAAAACCCTTGAAAGCCGGAATGTCAGCCAAATCGAGCTCAAACCGGGCGACCTCTTTGACCCATTAAATCAAGAGGCAATTAGTCACGAAGAAAACGACCGCTTTAGCGACGGACAAATCATCGAAGTCGTCCAAACCGGCTATCAACTTAAAGATCGAATTATCAGACCAGCCCTTGTTCGGGTTGCTAAATAGGAGAAGTTATGTCTAAAATTATGGGTATTGACCTTGGAACAACCAATTCCGTCGCCGCTGTCATGATGGGCGGTGAACCCGTCGTGATCCCTTCCGCCGAAGGTGAACGTCTCATCCCTTCAGTTGTCGCTGTCAATAAAAATGGCGAACGTCTGGTTGGTCGGGTTGCCCGCAACCAGGCAATCATTAACCCTGAAAACACCATTTTTTCAATCAAGCGCTTCATGGGCCGCAAAGCCAGCGACCCCGAAGTTCAACGAGCGCTCAGCCTGGTGCCCTACAAAATCAGCAGTGCACCAAACGGTGATGTCCAGGTTGTTATGGGCGATAAAGACTACACCTCTCCCGAAGTTTCTGCCATGATTTTGGCAAAAATCAAACGCGATGCCGAAGCCTATTTGGGCGAACCGGTTACGCAGGCGGTAATTACCGTCCCGGCATATTTCAACGATGCCCAGCGAAATGCCACCAAAGATGCCGGTAAAATTGCCGGTTTGGAAGTTTTGCGGATTATCAACGAACCAACCGCCTCTTCTCTGGCTTATGGCCTCGACAAAAAAGACCGCAACGAAATCATCGCCGTCTATGACCTTGGTGGCGGCACTTTTGATATCTCCATCCTCGAAGTTGGCGATGGCGTCTTCCAGGTGAAATCAACGTCCGGCGATACCTTCCTGGGCGGAGATGACTTTGA
>CAYVOY010000231.1:0-2519 GCA_964453395.1 uncultured Anaerolineaceae bacterium | reverse complement strand
GGGATAGTCTGCAACAAGGCATTCTTTTTCTTCAGCTCTTCACTCTTATTTATAGCCGCCTTGATTTCTTCATTAACATGCTCGAGACGCTGCTTCAAATGAGCTTTGTCTTCTAATTGCCAGAGGAGAACAGCTTCATCTTCTAAGATCGATTCAACTCGATTTTCGATTTGTCCGAGCATTGCAATAAGGTTGTCTCGATATTGAATCAACTCCCTTAAATGCCTTGTTTCCTCGTCCACATCCTGCCATAAGAGCAGGTTTTCGCCTTCTTGCAGACAAAAATTAGCTATCATCATCGCATCGGCTTTGTCCGTTTTGTTGGAGTGTAAACGGTAGCTTGCGTAGCGTTTTATCTTCAACGGATTGATGACACTGACTTGATAACCGTTTGCATTCAGAAATCTTGCCAGGGCTTTCCAGTAGTTACCTGTGGCTTCCATGCCGATATGCAGCTCGGTAGACCTGGCTTTTTTCAGCCAGCTTTCTAACTTTTTGAAGCCTGCGGGGTCATTGCTAAACTTCTCTTGTTTGGGTTTTTGACCGTTCAGTCGTAGTCCGGATTCCGTTTTTGAATCCGGATTATTCTTGCCAGGATTTTACCGGCTTGAAAAACCCAAGCCGGTCTACAAGGGGCAATCGTAGTCCGGATTCCGTTTTTGAATCCGGATTATTCATTGCCAGGGTTTAGCTCTTATTCTTTAATTAACCCAATTTTGTGATCCATTCTATCAGTATCCGAAAAGTCTAATCCGGGTCTTTACACCTATGATAATGGACCTAGCTATTTCCTGTATAATAGCCTCAAACCTTTTAATGATTTAACCAGAAGCAAGAGGATAAAAATGGCAAAAAAGAATTTTCTAATCGACATGGATGGTGTCTTGGTTCATGGCAAGAAGATGATCGACGGTGCAGACCGTTTCATCGAGAACCTAAAAGCCGACAAACGCAAGTTTGCCATTTTGACGAACAACCCCAGATATACCACGCGCGATTTGGCGCACCGTTTGCAAACTTCAGGCTTGGACATTGACGAAAAGCATATTTTCACTTCCGCAATCGCCACCGCCATCTTCCTAAAATCACAACGCCCCGATGGCACGGCTTTCGTGATCGGTGAAGTCGGACTGACCGAAGCAATTCACAGCGTCGGTTATATTCAAACGACGATCAATCCCGATTTTGTCGTTTTGGGCGAAACATTTTCTTACAATCTCGACCAAATCACCAAGGCGATTCGCTTGATCAACGATGGTGCGCGTTTCATAGCTACCAATCCCGATCCAAGCGGTCCCTCCGAAGACGGTATCGTCCCGGCTAACGGAGCGATGGCCGCTCTCATCGAAAAGGCAACCGGGAAGCAAGCCTTTTTCGTCGGCAAACCCAATCCACTGATGATGCGCACCGCTCTCAATCACTTTGACATGCATTCCGAACAAAGCTACATGGTTGGCGACCGAATGGACACAGACGTACTGTCCGGTATTTCTGCCGGCATGGAAACAATCCTTGTGCTTTCCGGCTCGACAAGTGCTCAAGATATTGACAAATATCCCTACCGCCCGAAATACATTCGTGATTCGGTCGCGGAGATAGATTTAAGCGAGTTTAAGTAAAGATATGAAGTTTAGCCGTCGCGATTTTCTCAAATTTAGCCTGCTCGGGATTGGTGCCAGCGCTTTTTCAGCAAGAGATGTTGAAGCTGCAACCGGAATCGACAGCCGCTTGATGTTGGTTGGCGCAAAAGATGGCGTCAGCATCTATCAGGAACCGGATGAATCCAGCCCAATTCTGTATCAACGCCAATATAACGACATCATCAATGTCTATGAGGAAGTCATCGGTCCCAAGGGCCCAATCTGGAACCCAATTTGGTATCGTTGCTGGGGCGGCTATGTTTTTAGCGGCTATCTATACGAAGTGAAATATGAATACCAGCCACTCTCCGCTCCGATTCGGGCAAGCGGGCAGCTTGCTGAAATCAGCGTCCCATATACGCGCTCGATGTTTTATGGCAAAAGCGGCTGGGAACCCCTCTGGCTCTATTATTTTCGCTCAACTCACTGGATCACCGATGTAATTGAAGGTCCCGACAAGCAACCATGGTATCTGGTTGAGGATGAACTCGGCCGTACCAAAACCGCGATCCCCTATGCCCATGCCCGCCTGATTGATGACAGCGAATTTGCACCAATTTCTCCCGAAGTTCCGGCGGAAGAAAAACGGATTGATGTCTCTATCCCTTTGCAACGTTTGCAAGCTTTTGAGGGTGACGATGTGGTCTTTGAAACAAAAGTATCAACCGGCTCCCCAACCGGAGAAGGTCGCTATTCCATCAAGACCAAAATGCCCTCCAAACACATGGGGAATGCCGTTTTGACCAGTAACGTCCGCGAACGGATTTGGATGGGCGTCCCCTGGACTTGCTTCTTCGAGATGGAAATCGGTCTGGCGACTCATGGCTGTTTTTGGCACACAAATTATGGCATACCGATGAGTGCCGGTTGCATCAACCT
>CAYVOY010000230.1:0-2522 GCA_964453395.1 uncultured Anaerolineaceae bacterium | reverse complement strand
CGCTCCCTGCTTCCTGATTTTCCATCCCCCGTTTTCCTGAAAATGAGTAAAATTAACCAAAAACACGGAAAGCATCTCGAATGCAGAACAAGAAATTATTGTTTCCCACAATCCTAATCATCAGCCTGGCATTAACTGCCTGTAACCTTGCCCCAACCCTTGCCCCTCCGCCGAATACTCCCGAACCCCGGGCAACCGCCATCCCCACAGCCACCGCTGAAACAGTCCAGCCAACCGAAAGCCCGGAAGAGCCGCTTTTCGTCTACCAGCCAAATCTGAACTTACCCGCAAAACTGCAAGAGCAAATCAGCCAGGCGAACCTGCCAACAGGCGAAGGCAAAGCCAACGAAATCGCTTTCAGCTTCGAATTCAGCTCTGAAAACCCAATCGGAAACTGGGTTTATGCCCTAGTTGCGCCCTTCCCCACCATCACTGATGAAGTCAGCCAATCCTGGTTGCAAGACCTCTGGCAAGGCGAGCCGAAAGACCAAATTCAAAGCCTGCTCATCAGCCGCGAAAGCTTGCCCGCCCTCACAGCCTTTCTCGGCGACCCCGGCGAAAACCTGCAAATCATCGAAAGCAACCAACTGCTCGAAACTGCCTGGACAAACCAAAACACCTGGGCAATTATCCCCTTTGAAGAAATTCAGCCGCGCTGGAAAGTTATCCTGATTGACGGGCAATCCCCCCTCCACAAAGATTTCGACAAAGAGCAATACCCACTCAATGCAAAGCTCTCTCTCACATCCGAAGCTGAACCACAGCTGCCGGAGAGCTTGGAAAACCTGCATTTCAGCAATCTCGACAGCTCCAAAATCACAACCGTAATGCTGACCGGTGTAACCGCCCTTGTGCGCGGCACCGCCGTCGGGATGGACCAGCGTGGCGTCCTCACCCCGGCCGAATATCTCGCCCCGATTATGCAAGAAGCTGACATCCTCCATATCAGCAACGAAGTGCCTTTTGCCAGGGAATGCCCCCCGCATTGGAATGGTGATTACCTCTATTTCTGCTCAGACGAGAGTTATATGGAACTGCTTACCCACATCGGCACAGATGTGGTGGAATTGACCGGCGACCATTTTCAGGATTATGGCGAAGAGGCCATGCTCTACACGCTCGACCTTTACAAGCAAAATAACATCCCTTACTATGGCGGAGGCAAAGACATTTTCGATGCCCGCAAACCGGTAAAACTGGAAGTCAACGGCAACAAATTCGCCTTCATCGGCTGCAACGCCAAAGACCCCAGCTTCGCTCATGCTTCCGAAAATTCAACCGGCGCTTATCATTGCGATATGGATTATATGGCACAAACCACGCGCGAACTGGTCAGCGAGGGCTATCTCGTCATCGCTACTTTCCAGCATGAAGAGGTCTACACCTGGGCACCGGTCTATGCGATTGAGCGCGATTTCCAAATTATGGCTGATGCCGGGGCAATCATCGCCAGCGGCAGCCAATCGCACGTTCCCCATTTTGCGGAATTTTGGAAAGACAGCTTCTTTCACTATGGCTTGGGCAACACCTTTTTTGACCAATTCGGAATTGCCGAAAACACTGATATCGGCTTCCTCGATCGGCATGTCTTTTATGAAGGCCGCTATTTAGGAGTTGAGCTCTTTCCCATCAAATTCCTCGATAAAGTTCAGGCACGGCTGATGAATCCCGAAGAACGCGCCCAAACCTTCCAAGCAATGTTCGACACCAGCCGGATGTGGTGGAAAGACGCCAACAACCAAAAAATTATGCCTGACTTGCAATAGGCAGAAAACAGGCTTCGATTTCCACTAAAAACAAGAGGGCTAACTGTTATAATTACTGAACGAGGCAGTCTGTCAAAGGCTGTCTCCCGGAGGTTTTATTTATGGAAATTACTTGGTATGGAAATTCTTGCTTTCGGATTACCGAACGCAATTTTGCGACTGTCGTTACTGACCCATTCGACGCTGGCTATGCCGGTTATAACCCGCTTAAGCTCAAAGCCGATATTGTTACCGTCAGCTCCAACGATTTGGCACACAATAACGTCGGCTCAATAAAGCCGCAGCCCTTCCTGATCGAAGGACCCGGTGAATATGATCGTGGCAATGTTTTTATCACCGGTATTCAAACCACACCCTTCAAGCCCGAAAAAAACGAGTTGCGCAATACGATTTACGTTTTCGATTATGGGCAAATCACGGTTTTGCACCTCGGACAAATTAACATCGTCCCCAGCCAAACCATGATTGAAGAATTGGGCAACATCAACATCGCCCTTGTTCCTGTTGGTGGCGGTGGCGGTTTGAACGCTTCGAAAGCGACTGAGGTCATCAGCATGCTCGAACCGAACATCGTTATTCCCATGCACTACGAAACTCCCCATTCCAAACTCGAACTCGACCCTCTGAGCAAATTCCTCAAAGAAATGGGTTTGACCGAATTGGAAACAATGGAAAGTTTCAAAATTCCACCGTCCGGAGGTTTTAGCGAAGAAGGCACCCAGGTAATTGCCCTGGACCCTAAACTTTCAGCTCTCT
>CAYVOY010000229.1:0-2546 GCA_964453395.1 uncultured Anaerolineaceae bacterium | reverse complement strand
ATAGGGCGGGGCATCGATTCGCAAGCCATCTGCTCCGGCATCAATCCAAAATTTGACGGTGTCCAGCATGGCTTGCTGAACTTCCGGGTTGTCATAATTCAAATCTGGTTGACTGGAAAAGAAGCGATGCCAAAAATATTGGCCGCGTTTTTCGTCAAAAGCCCAGTTTGATTTTTCGGTATCCAAAAAGATAATCCGTGCATCCTCGTATTTTTTGTCTGTATCAGACCAAACGTAAAAATCGCGATACTTCTCGTGTTCGGGATGGTTTGGATCTCGTGATGCCTGAAACCAAGGATGCTGATCTGAAGTGTGGTTGGGAATGATTTCGACAATGATTTTCAATTCGCGCTTATGGGCTTCGTTGACGAGGGTTTTGAAATCATCCATCGTGCCATAGGCGGGGAAAATGTTGCAAAAGTCGCTCACGTCATAACCGTCATCGCGTAAAGGCGAAGGCATAATCGGCAGAAGCCAAATTGCATCAACGCCAAGCGCTTTTATGTAATCCAGTTTGCTGGTTAAGCCGGGCAGGTCGCCCCAACCATCGCCGTCAGAATCCTTAAATGCGCGCGTGTTGAGTTCAATGAAAATAGCATCTTTGTACCAGGGTGTTTTGTCGGTCATTTTTTCGGTCACCTTTCATTCAAAGGGATAATTATAGTTCGTAGTTCGCTAATATCTTTCAGCCCCCTTTCACATTCGCCAACTGGCTGTTGTGATGAAAAGGGGGCTTGAATTTGTTTAATTGTTCGTGCTCGTGTTTCGAGCCTTAAGTTTAACCTTTCACAGCTCCAGCCATCATTCCTCTGACGAAATATTTCTGGAGCGCGAAGAAGACAATCATGGGCAACAACATCGACAGGAAAGCCGCAGCGGTCAAGAGATGCCAGCCGGCTCCGAGGGAGGTTACCATATTGCTGATTTGATAGGTCATCACTGGTTTTTGACCTCCCAGGAAGACCAAAGAAACCAACAAATCGTTCCAAACCCAAAGGAATTGGAAAATTGCCAGGGAAGCGATTGCCGGAGTGGTTAAGGGCAAAACGATTTTGGTAAAAATTTGCCAGTGTCCGGCGCCATCCAAATGAGCTGATTCAAACAAATCTTTAGGCAGGCTGCTCATCGAGTTGCGAAGCATATAAATTGCATAGGGTAAGCCAAAACCGGTATGGAAAAGCCAAACAGCGGGAAAAGTGCCGTTGATGCCCATCCCGGCGAACATGCGCAAGACCGGAACAAGCGTCATTTGAATTGGGACAACTTGCAAGCCGACCAGAATGGCAAAAATGACATATCTTCCTTTGAAATCCATCCAGGCGAAAGCATAGGCAGCAAAAAGCCCAATGATAATCGGCAAAATTGTCGACGGAATTGTCACAATGATGCTATTGACGAAGGCGCGCCCCATTCCACGAGGGTTGAGCAAGTCTGAGAGGTTGCAATTCATGCCGAGTGGTTTGGTTCCGCTGGCACAAGCTTGACGATAGGTGCCCGTTCCGCGATAGCCCGTCAGTGCATCGACATAGTTGTCAATTGTGAAGCGTGTTTGGAGTTTTTCGACATAAGTGGCGTCAGGGTCAAGGTTTTGGCTTGAGGCAGGCCCATTATTAACATCCAATGCGGTCCACCAACCTGTGGTGTTAATCAAGGCAACCGGTCTAAAAGAAGTAACCAACAAGCCAATGGTTGGCACCAACCAGATTATCAGGATGATAATAATTCCAATCGTGGTTCCAACGTTGCGCAGTTTGCGTCCATGAGCAGGTTTTTTTTGGGCTGCAGGGTGAATTGTGCTTGTTGTGTTCATCTCTCTGCCTCCTGTTTCCTAAAGCGTTGGATGTTTATAACAATAAAGGGAAGGATAAACAAAACCAAAATAACCGCAATCGCCGTTCCGCGCCCATATTGGGAGTTGGTGTACATTTCAGTGTACATGCGGGTGGCGATGACGTTGGTTCCAAAATTGCCGCCGGTCATCACATAAACGATGTCGAAAAGTTTCATCACATTAATGACCATGGTGGTGATCACGACGACAATCGTGGGGGCGATAATCGGAACTTGAACCTTAGTAAAAATATCAAAATTTTTCGCTCCATCCATTCGGGCGGCTTCAATAATTTCTTCGGGAATTGATTTGATTGCTGAAGAGAGCAAAGTCATACAAAAACCGGTCCACATCCAGATGCCGACAATAATCAGCATAAGCGTGTTGAGTGGAATCTTGCTAAGCCAGGCGACGGGTTGAAAGCCTAAGGATGTAACGATTGCATTTAAAAGACCGGTTTGCACTTGTGAGGTGCCAAAATTGTAAACAAACTTCCAGATAACACCTGCGCCGACGAAAGAGATTGCCATCGGCATGAAAATAATCGACTTCGCTAACGCTTCTTGCTTGATTCGGTCTACTAAAACGGCGAAAATCAAACCAATTCCTACGGTGCCGGTAACCATCACGAGAAGCCATTTAATCATGTTGCCGTAGGAAGAAACCCAAAAACTCGACCAGGTGCTTTGGGCATCTTTCATGTCCAGCTCGGAGG
>CAYVOY010000228.1:0-2556 GCA_964453395.1 uncultured Anaerolineaceae bacterium | reverse complement strand
CAATCGAGCACCTGACGAGTGCCGGTTTGAGGATTCGGGGGACCGATAATACCGTCTTCTTCAAATTTTTCGATAAGTCTGGATGATCTCGTATAGCCGATGCGCATTTTCTTTTGTAACATAGAAACAGAAGCACGCCCTTCTTTTCGGATGATTTTTAGAGCTTCTTCTTCGATTGGGTCGGCATTCGGATCTTTTTCCATTTCTTGCCAGAGTGGTTTTTGGTTCATTTCCGGTAAATTAGTCATTGGCAAATGACTTCGTGTGGTCAGGATAGCCTTGTCAGGTCTTTCAGGCGAGCCTTCCAGTGAGTTTTGCGAGCGCCAAAAATCGGTAACAGCCGCCAGTTCTCCTTCGGATATATAGGTGCCTTGCAGCCGGACCGGAGCGGGAGCGGTTGGTTCCTGGAAGAGCATATCGCCTCTGCCGAGCAAACGTTCTGCACCGGGCTGGTCGAGAATAACGCGACTGTCGGTGTTTGAAGCCACCGCAAAAGCAATTCGAGCCGGGAAGTTTGCTTTAATCAGACCGGTCAGGACGTTGACGGAAGGCCTTTGGGTGGCAACTATCAAATGGATACCGGTTGCCCGAGCCAATTGCGCCAGGCGGGCGAGGGATGTTTCTGTCTCTGTCGGTGCCAGCATCATCAAATCTGCCAATTCGTCTATGACGACAACAATATAAGGAAGTTGCTTTTCGTCGGCTTTGGTGCGGTGATAGTTGTATTCATCAATATTTCGGGCACCGTCGGCTTCGAACATGCGATAGCGCAAATCCATTTCGCGTAGCATCCATTGCAAAGCCCCGGTCACCTTATCGACATCAACGATTACATCAGTCAAGAGGTGAGGGATGCCGTTATAGATGCTTAGCTCAACACGTTTTGGGTCAACCAAGAGCAAGCGCAGTTTATCGGGAGATAAATTCAAAAGGAAGCCGGTCAAAATTGTATTGACACAAACCGATTTACCCGAACCGGTTGTTCCGGCCACTAACAAATGGGGCATCTGAGCCAAATCGGCTGTGAATGCATTGCCGGTAACGTCTTTACCCAGGGCAAACTTCAAAGGTGAAGGATGGCTGATGAATTGGGGGCTTTCCACGATATCGAGCATTGAAACCATGGCGGTTTTTCGGTTAGGAACTTCAACGCCGATATAACCTTTCCCGGGAACCGGTGCCTGCATACGAATGCGTGAGGCTTTTAGTGCCATCGCGAGGTCATTTGCCAAACTGGTGATGTTTTTCACGCGCACTTTGGTTGTGCTGGTACCCTTTTTGATATATTCGGGCTCAACACCAAACATTGTAATTGTTGGGCCGCGGCGAATTGCAACTACTTTTCCGGGAGCGTTGAAGGCACGCAGTGTTTCTTCGATAACGCGGGCACGGTCTTCGTCCGATTCCATGTCGATTGGGGCAGCTTTGACCGGGTCGAGCACTTCAGTTGGTACAGGAGTGTTCCAAACTGGCTCGCCTTGCTCATCAGTGGCAACTTCGGTCGGCGGTTGGCTTCTTTTAGTTTCCAAAGGTTTGACTCTTATGGGTTTGGCTTCGGATTTTTTCGGAACTTCTTGGTTAAAGCTTGCCGGAATGGGAGTTTGTCCTGCTTTTTCAAGACTCTTCTGACGTTTGCGTTCGATTATTCTGGTTCTGATTTGTTTAACTTTTTCGGTGATCCAGCTAACTAAATCCGCCATAGAGAGGTCGAAGAGCAAGACAAGGGCAATCAATAACCAGGCGATAAAGACAATTATGCTTCCGGCTTTGCCGAGCAGGTTCACCAAACCACTGTTGATAAAGGAGCCAATCAAACCTCCGGCAGAGTATTCTGCTGTTGTCGGGAAGAGAGGGCTGAAAACTTCAAACCAAAGCAGTAAATTTACAAAGAGATAAAGCGTTCCAAGTATTCTTTGGGGAGTAAGATGCGGAAGATTTTTATTGCGATAGAGCATGAACCAAACCCCTAATGCAATCAAGATAATCGGCAAAATATAAGCCCCCCAACCAAAGACCTTATTCATGGTGTTGGTCCACCAGCTGCTAAGTTTGCCGACTTGGGTTAATGTCAACAATAATGAAATTAAGCTTATGCCGATGAGGATAATTCCGGCGAGATCAGCTTTGCGTTCAGGGGACATCTTTTCGCGCAAGCGTGGTTCGGGATTTTGCTTAGCTTTCGATGAGCTGGATTTTTTTGTCGTGGTTGGTTTGCTCTGCGTGCTTTTAGCTTTAGAGGCTGAAGCAGTGCTTGTGCGAGTCGTGGTTTTTTTTGTGGGTTTTGCTGGCATAAGTTCTCCGATAATGCTTAAATTATACACTGTTGGCAGGGGAAGTTTGGAATTGAACCAGAGTTTCCCCATCCTTGTTCCCTGTGTTAGAATAAAGTCAAAAGCTTACACAGGAGGAAGCAAGACAACATGGCATTCAAACTCACTTATGGAACCATGCACAACCCACCACAGGAATTGCACGACAATTACGATAAAGCGCTTGCAAAAGTAAAAGGGCAACCGGGTAAGGAATATCCAATGTTTATCAATGGCGAAGATCGCT
>CAYVOY010000227.1:0-2573 GCA_964453395.1 uncultured Anaerolineaceae bacterium | reverse complement strand
CGCAAGAGCACCTCCCGGCCACCTTGGGTAACGGCTTCGTGGGCTTCAATCCGTCCGTAACGAGCGTTTTTATAGCCTAAAAAGCCAAAACAGACGACTAAGAGCCATTTGAGCGCGGCGGCTCGTTCTTTCAAATTGACTGCCAGAGGGTGATTCCCGGGATAGTTGCGTACTTTTTGTTTGATGGCTATTTGTTTTTCATAAAGTGGTTTAAGCGTCAGAGGCACCACACCCAATTCTTTATGCGCCGGTGTCAAGCCATCCGGCAGGGGGACTTCCGGCGAAATATTTCCCAAAATGATGATGGCGGGATACATCGAGATAAAGTCAATTTGTGCCACATCAGTGTGCAAGCCGACAAGCGGCTGATAGACCATCCCACCGCGGTCCGATTGAATCAGCTGCATCCCGCTTTTGAATTCTTCGAACTGGCGTTTTTGATAAGGCACCAAAACGCCTTTTTCGAGACCGGTGATGACTTGCATGGCCGAGATGCCTTGTCCGGGCGAAACTCTGGCGGCTTTTTCGATTGGCAGCGTGCTCACCCGTGCCATTTCGAGCGTACCCGCCAGGCTGTAGTCTGACCACATCATGGCAGATTTTCGGTCAATATGGCAACGTCCAAAAAGATGGGCTTCTTCGGGACGGTGGATAATCTGCCCATAAGAAAAATAAGTGGTTTCCTTTTGCCAGCGTACCGGACGGTTTACATCGCGATTGAGTTGCAAGGGGATGCCCTTTTGTGTAGCTTCTTTTTCAAGAAAGGGGATTAGCCAATTATCTCCCCAGGAAGTGACCAAAATGTCCGGGTTATAGTCGTTGATTTGGCGGTTGAGGATATGAAGATAATTGCCTTGAGAATCAAGCGCCAGATTTTGCTCAAAGCGATCGCAACTTAGGGATAAGGTTTGCACTTTGCCACGGTTTGGATCGCAGTCGGGTTTGATTTCCAAAACACGCAAGGGCGGCATTTCGGGCAAAACCTCCCAACGGTCATTCAGTGGACGGATTGCTCGGATGCTATCCTCATGGTCAACCTCAACTTCACAAAGAGCCAAAGGAAAAACGCCATAGCGCGCCATGTAATGCGTGCTGATGGCGAGGTCGGCATTGTAATAGGTCAAATCGGGGAAGTTTTTTTCAATTTCGCGGAAAACTTTCACCTGGGCAGCCGGTGAAGCCATCTCGATTGCCATCACATCCACAGGCAAAGCTTCAAAGACATCCTTTTTACTTTGACGGCTCAAAGAAAGCACCTCCGGACGGCCTGAAAGTTTTTTCCAAACTTCGCGCAAACTGGTTTTAGCTCCGGCAAGGTAAAAAGTAAGCGGAAAAGCTTGTTTGAAACAGACCCGCCTGTCGTCTTCGGCAGAAATAAACCAAAGGTTCAAGCCTTCTTCCCGGTTGAGGTAAAGATCGAGCAGCCAACCGGTAAAAGATCGCGTTTGGCTCATGGCGCTTCCTCAAAATCGGTGTAGAGATTGTCCTCTTTTGTTTCTGTAAGCGGCGGATGCTCTTCTTCCGTTTCGGAGAATTCATCTTGATTCTCTTCGTCGGCTGTTCCCAAATAGTTGGTTACTAATTTGAGAAAAAGTTCCTGCTCTTTCAGCTCTTCCTTAATTTCTTGTCGGTCAGAGTTATGCAGCTCGCGCTGGGTGGCTTTGAGCTGTTTGTAGACTTCCAGGAGGATAGCTATGATGTACATATCCAAAGGATAGAGGTTGGAAGCATAAGATGCCTCGGCCAAATGCAGGCGCGACATCACCAGCAGCTCATCCAGGAGCGCCTGATCATCCTTGCGCAAAGCACGCTTGAAGCGATTGAGCGCAGCCTCTTCTTCTTGCCAGGTTTGAGTAATAGAAGCGATTGTTCTTCCCATAGTTCACCTAAAAAAGTGTCAGTTGCCTTTCGTTCTCTTCGGGGAGGAGCAAGGGCTCTTCCCAGCAGACATCCACATTTGCCTTGAGTTGATCGAGCAAAGGCTTGCGATGCTCAGCAATGGCGGGGATTTGACGGGTACTGATCAGCACCGGCACATCCTCGCTTATCTTTTCGAGTAAAAGCAGGCAATGCGTGAGCAGACGCTGGCTGTCTTTGAGCTCAACATCTTCATCCAAAAAAGTAGCTAAAAGGTCGAGTATCACCAAAGGCTGCTGTTGGTTTTGTCTGCCTGTGGCTCGAATCATCGCCAGCACCTGATAGCAAGTGAAAGCACGCGAAAGACGGATATTGTTCATTACGCTGACCGGATCGTTGGTGTAGGGGCGGATCAATTTGGCGACAGCATACATATCAGAACGATTGCCACAATCAAGCACGACAAGGTTTTGCCGAAGTGCCAGGGCAGAGATGAGCTGCAACATACGTTCGGAAAGAGCATGCGAGCCAATCGCAAGGAAGCGCTTGGGCTGCAGAGGCATTTCGAAAGGCATTAGTGAAACAGATGGACGATGGGTTAGCATGTCCTAATTATATAGAACATACGTTCTGATGTCAAGAATGAGAACGGGGAGCGGGAAACGGGGAACAGGGAGCGGGAAAAGTTGGACTGGTGCAAAAAAGGGAAGCAGAAG
>CAYVOY010000226.1:0-2580 GCA_964453395.1 uncultured Anaerolineaceae bacterium | reverse complement strand
TGCTTTGGATGTTTCTATTCAGGCGCAGATTATCAACTTGCTCGAAGAGTTGCAACAAAATAACGACATTGCGTATTTGTTCATTTCGCATGACCTTTCAGTTGTTCAACATATTTCTGATTACGTCGGCGTTATGTACCTGGGCGATCTGGTCGAATATTCTGAAAAGAAAAAATTGTTTGCCAACCCTGCGCACCCCTATACCAAAGCTTTGTTGAGCGCGGTACCGGTGCCTGATCCAAGCTATAAGATGAATCGCATCATTTTGGAAGGTAGCATTCCTTCCCCGGCAAACCCACCCAAGGGCTGCAAGTTCCACACGCGTTGCCCCTATGTAATGGATGTTTGTAAAACTGAGGCTCCACAAGCTCGTGAAATTGAACCAGAGCATGTAGTAAAATGTCACTTGTTCAATAACGAAGGAGTTTTAATTGATGAGGACTCAGAAAACGCAATTTGATGACGATGACCGCGTAATCGCTAACATGAACGTTGAGGGCACTCCCTGGTATGACAAACAGGTGAGAGAAAGCCAAAGACGGGAAAGCGAAGCAGAACGCAAAGCAAAAGTAAAAATGTATGGCGAACGGATGACAAATTCGGAAGCCAGAAGATACACTTTCTATGCAGTTTTGGCCGGTCTAACAATAGCCTTAGCCTTTGCAGCAGTTTATGCGCTAATCATTCTGTTTATGACACAGGTATGGTTTAGATAGACTAAACCGCCTCGAAAGAGGCGGTTTTTTTATTATCAATAGCAGGGAGCGGGAAACGGGGAGCGGGGAAAATATTCTCGCAGGGAAAACGCCCGTGTATTCCTTAAAACCACAAACAGAAGAAAAAAAGGTCACGTCGTTCGATTCGCATCGGTTTAAGTCGCCTGCTCCAATTGTCATCCTGCAATGCTGGCTAAATCTGATAAAATAGTGAAATCAAATTGGAAAAGAAATAAGAAAACTATGAAGAAGACCCTGATTTTTATATTACTGCTTAGCCTCCTGACAGCTTGCACAGCAAATAGTACTGATACTCCCGTTGTACCTGATGAAACTACTCATAGCGGAATTTATCAGGCGAGCGCCTTTCCGAGCAAGGAATTAATTTACACGCTGAAAGAAGGCGTAGACTTCGGACAGCTCCACCGGAATGCTTTTTTAACTGCGATTGATAAAGGCCATCAAGAATTCATGGTGGATGGAGCGGATTATTATTTTGAAAAATTTACCAATGAGGGCTATCGAATTTATGGTTTAACGCCGGTTGCTGAAGCTTTTTTGGGTGATATCACTGCGGTCGGAACCTCTTTATTGTCCGACGATTTTCTTTCGATAATTGAAGATGTGCTTGAAAAAGATATTCAAACTTTCGAATACGCAGGTAAAAAGTATGTTGTTTCTCAAACCAAGAAAATTGTCCAAATTTCTGTTGCACGCGATGCTGCTTTGGCAAGTTTAGCCTTTGTTGAGGCTTATGATCCCGGCTTCAATGAAACGATCAGCAAATTTGATTTTCGCCTCAACCTTGAAATTGCTTTGGAGTTAGGAGCCAGTATTTTTAAGTATGAGGGAAACGATTTTGGCGTCGTCAGTGTTCCCGGCGGACATTCAATTCTTGATTCTGAACAAAACCTTTTAGCTGAGATGTCGGATATTTACGTTATTCCACCGAACTTGGCCGATAAATTACCGCTGGCATTCAAAAATATGGTGCGCAATGCGATTGTCGATTCGAAGGATAGCTTTGTTTACCGCGACACCAGCTCCGGCAAAGAGACGACTTATTTGCTTGTGAAGAATGAAAACACCTGGTCAATTAGAGCAGAGGAAGGATAAATCATCGACTTTCGATGAGGAAAATTTAGTCACTACAAAAACACAATTCACCCTTCACATTACGCGAAAGTGATGTAAAATAAAGCGCTGTAGTTAATTGGCTGAATTGTGTTTATGTGCTAAAATATTAGCTACGTGATTGGGGCATGGTGCAATGGCAGCACACCGGACTTTGAATCCGTTGATCTTGGTTCGACTCCAAGTGCCCCGGCTTGATTTATTGTGGACAAAGACGAAGACGACCCACCTCTACGCAGTTACAAGAAGAGACAATTTAGTCTCCTTGTAATTTTGCGTGCAAATCCCTGGAGTAAAAAATGAAAATAGCATCCGTTGTACTTGCCGCTGGCATGGGTACGCGTATGAAGTCGCGTCTGCCTAAGATGATGCACCCGCTTTTGGGCAAACCAATTGTCGCCCACGCCCTTTCTGCGGTTATGGGAGCGAGCGATTTGCCTCCGGTTGTTGTGCTTGGGCATGGCAGCGATTTGGTTCGGAACTATATATCGGAAGAATTTGGCGGCAAGGTGCAATTTGCCTTACAGGCAGAACAATTGGGCACCGGGCATGCCGTGATGAGCGCAGAAGGACTTTTAGCAGGAAAGTCAGAGCTTGTTTTGGTAACTTTTGCCGATATGCCCTTGATTCGCAAAGAGACCATTTCAGCCTTAGTAAAATTCCATCAAGATAATGATAGTGTTTTGACGATGACCAGCGTGGTGGGGGACGTGCCGCGGGGTTTCGGACG
>CAYVOY010000225.1:0-2592 GCA_964453395.1 uncultured Anaerolineaceae bacterium | reverse complement strand
AGAGCGTTTTGGTTGTTATCAACAAGTGGGATTTAATCGAAAAAGACAATTTGACCGCAATTGACTATGAAAAACATGTTCGCAGAGAGTTGAACTTCTTACCCTACGTGCCGATAATTTTCATATCGGCAAAAACCGGACAGCGCGTTCATCAGGTTTTGCCTGCTGCCTACGAAATTCAACAAGAACGGATTCGCAAACTGCCGACCGCCCAATTAAATAAAATTTTGGTTACCGCGCAAGATAAACACCAATCCCCCTCCGGAATTGGCAAACCGCTGCGCATTTATTATGGCACCCAGGTCAATACCGCTCCACCGACATTTTTGCTCTATTGCAACGACCCCAGCCTGGTACATTTTACATATATGCGCTTTCTGGAAAACCAAATTAGAGAAACATTCCCATTTAAGGGAACTCCGATTAAAATTATTTTGAAAAAACGTGAAAGGCGTGATTAAGATTGCAACTCACCAGGCAGAATAATTTACGATTTTGTCAGCCTGATGACACTCTGGATAACATATGGAACAAAACGAAAATTTGATTGAAGATAACGAAGAGTCCAAGGCTCTTGACCTAACCGAACCGACCGAAGCAACTGAAGAATCAGAAGCACCGGAAACAATCGTTGAAGCTGAAATTGCAGAACCAATCGATGAGAAAAAAAAGAAAAAGAAAGGTTTCTGGCGCGACCTGGCAGAAACTTTGATTTTGGCTGTTGCCCTCTTCATGATTTTGAACACAATTACCGCTCGGGTTAAAGTCTTTAATGTCAGTATGCAACCAACCCTCAAACAAGGCTATTTGCTGCTTGTCAATAAGCTCGCTTATAAATTCGGCGAACCACATCATGGCGATGTTATCGTCTTTCACTATAACGGCGTGCAAGATGATGACTACATCAAAAGGGTAATCGGTTTGCCGGGTGATCTTATAGAAATCCGCGGTGGTGTTGTCCGTATTAATGGCAGTGCTATCACCGAACCCTACATCGCCGATGTCCCGAATTATTCCGGAGAATGGACTGTTCCGGAAAACGAACTCTTCGTTTTGGGTGATAACCGCAACAATTCTTCGGATTCTCACCAATGGGGAACGATAAAGATGGATTGGGTGGTAGGCAAAGCGGTATTAATCTATTATCCATTTTCTGAAGCCCGCATGCTGAGCGTCGATGACCTTGTTCATGCCCTGCCGGAAGCAGAGAGCAGGTAAAAAGGAAATAGGAAATAGGAAACGGGGAGCAGGCAAAAAATATTGAGGTAAAGAAAAGATTTTCGTGTACGGCTGGGTTTCAACCCAGCCTTTTTTTGCTCTCATCATGTCGACGACGGGCTAATAACCGCTTCGTAAAATAAAAATTATTCATCTGAAATCGAAATTAATAAGACTATTATCCAATCAAGGTGTTGGCTAAAAAGTCAAACCTCTTTTGAAATTAGAAAATAAAAAAGGAGGGGTTACACCACTTGCTTCGCATCGGGTGCTATAGACCCTTCCGTATAATAACAATTATTATGATTTTGATATATCAGTATATTGTTGAATATATACGAGGTAATGAAAAGATTGTAGTGTACGGCTGGGTTTCAACCCAGCCTTTTTTTGCTCTCATCATGTCGACGACGGGTTAATAACCGCTTCGTAAAACAAAAATTATTCATCTGAGATTGAAATTAATTAGATTGCCATTTTTGAAATGATAAATAAAAAAGGAGGGGTTACACCACTTGCTTCGCATCGGGTGCTACAGACCCCTCCCTACAACAATTATATGTTTTTACAACTCAACCATCTTCGCATCAACCGCTTCAGCTTGTTTGATTCCGCGTTCAACGTTGACGAAGCGCAGCATGATAATTCCTGCCACGAAAAATACTACCAGAGAGATAATTCCCAAACGCGGGTCGCCGGTTCGGGCGGTGATGAAAGCCATCAAAGCCGGTCCAATTACGGTGTTAAATTTCTCAGATACGCTGAAAAAGCCATAAAACTCGGCGCTCATGCTCTTGGGCATCATTTTTCCAATCAACGATCGGCTGAGAGCCTGACTGCCACCTTGCACCATCGCAACGCCGAAACCCAGAACGTACATATGCCATTCTTGGGACATAAAATAACCAACAACCGCAACTACCGCATAAATTGCCAGGGATAAGGTGATTGCTTTCTTGTTTCCCCATTTTTTGCCCAATTTCCCAAACAAAATCGAGAAGGGAGCCGCCACAAACTGGACCATCAAGAATGTGCCCAAGGTGGTCATTTGGCTAAAACCAAGGTCGCTGGCATAAGCGGCTGCCATGGTAATAATCGTTCCAATGCCGTTAGCGTAGACCAAGAAAGTAAGCATGAAGAGGAAAAGGTCTTTGAATTTGCTCATGTCTTTGAGAGCTTTCACATTCCGTTGAATACCAACCACAAAAACGTTTTGACCGACTTCCACTTTTTCTCCGGTTGCAGGTGGTTCTTTGACATCGCGGAAAATCGGAATCGAGAAGACCGCCCACCAAATGGCTACACTTAAGAGGCTCAGACGCATCATTAATGCGGTTGCTTCGGCTTCCGGCATATTGGTTAAGAGCTTAGGCC